>NZ_JBHJWG010000021.1:99320-131511 GCF_042266305.1 Kitasatospora sp. NPDC056076 | reverse complement strand
CGACGCGTCCACCGGCCCCGCCGCCGTCCGGGCTCAGCGCCGTCCGGAGCGCCGGTCCTTCCCGCCGCCCTCGCCGCCGGTCAGACCGGCCCGGCGCAGCGCGTCCGCCATGGCGCTGTTGCCCAGCGGGGCGTTGCCGCCGGAGCCGGAGCCCGAGCCGCCGCCGCGCCGGTCCTGACCGCCCCGGCCGCCCTGGCCCGCACCCTGACCTGCGCCCCGGTCGCCGCCACGGCGCTCCTGGCGCGGCGGGCGGGCCTGCCGCTCACCCCGGTCGCCACCGCGGTCGCCGCGGTCACCGCGGTCGCCGCCCCGCTCCCGGCCGACCTCGTCGTCCAGCCGCAGGGTGAGCCCGATCCGCTTGCGCGGCACGTCCACCGTGAGCACCCGGACCTTGACGATGTCGCCGGGCTTGACCACCTCGCGCGGGTCCTTGACGAAGTTCCTGGACAGCGCCGAGACGTGCACCAGCCCGTCCTGGTGGACGCCCACGTCGACGAAGGCGCCGAAGGCGGCCACATTGGTGACCACCCCCTCCAGCACCATGCCGACCTCCAGGTCGCCGATCTTGTCGACGCCCTCCTTGAACACCGCGGTGCGGAAGGCCGGGCGCGGGTCACGGCCCGGCTTGTCCAGCTCGCCGAGGATGTCGGTGACGGTCGGGACGCCGAAGGTGTCGTCGGCGAACTCCGCCGGGCGCAGCGCCCGCAGCCGCTCCCCGTTGCCGATCAGCTCGCGCAGCTCGCCGCCGGTGGAGGCGAGGATCCGGCGCACCACCGGGTAGGCCTCGGGGTGCACGCTGGAGGCGTCCAGCGGGTCCTCGCCGCCGGGGATGCGCAGGAAGCCCGCGCACTGCTCGAAGGCCTTGGGGCCCAGCCGGGAGACGTCCTTGAGCTGCCTGCGGGTGCGGAACGGGCCGTTGGCGTCGCGGTGCGCCACGATGTTGTCGGCCAGCGTGGCGGTGATGCCGGAGACCCGGGTGAGCAGCGGTGCCGAGGCGGTGTTGACGTCCACGCCGACGGCGTTGACGCAGTCCTCGACCACGGCGTCCAGCGAGCGCGACAGCTTCACCTCGCTCAGGTCGTGCTGGTACTGGCCGACGCCGATCGACTTGGGGTCGATCTTGACCAGTTCGGCCAGCGGGTCCTGGAGCCGGCGGGCGATCGACACGGCGCCGCGGATCGACACGTCCAGCTCCGGCAGTTCCTGGGAGGCGAACGCGGAGGCCGAGTACACGGAGGCGCCGGCCTCGCTGACCATCGCCTTGGTGAGCCCCAGCTCGGGGTGGCGCTTGAGCAGGTCCTCGGCGAGCTTGTCGGTCTCCCGGGAGGCGGTGCCGTTGCCGATCGCCACCAGGTCGACGTCGTGCTTCCTCGCCAGCGCGGCGAGGGTGTGCAGCGCGGCGTCCCACTTGTTGGCGGGCTGGTGCGGGTAGATGGTCTCGTGCGCGACCACCTTGCCGGTGGCGTCCACCACGGCGACCTTCACCCCGGTGCGGAAGCCCGGGTCGAGGCCCATGGTGGCGCGGGTGCCGGCCGGGGCGGCGAGCAGCAGGTCGCGCAGGTTAGCGGCGAAGACCCGCACCGCCTCGTCCTCGGCCTCGGCGCGCAGCCGGCCCCGCAGGTCGATGCCGAGCCGCACCAGGACGCGGGTGCGCCAGGCCCAACGGACGGTGTCGCCCAGCCACTTGTCGGCCGGGCGGCCGCGGTCGGCGATGCCGAAGCGGGCCGCGATGCGCTGCTCGTAGTCGCTCTCGCCGGGCAGGTCGCCCTCGGACTCGCCGTCGTAGGGGGAGAGTTCGAGGTCCAGCACCTCCTCCTTCTCGCCGCGCAGCATCGCCAGGATGCGGTGCGAGGGGAGCTTGGTGTACGGCTCGGAGAAGTCGAAGTAGTCGGCGAACTTGGCGCCGTCGGCCTCCTTGCCGTCCCTGACCTTCGCGACCACCCGGCCGCGGCCCCACATCCGCTCGCGCAGCGAGCCGACCAGGTCCGCGTCCTCGCCGAAGCGCTCGACCAGGATCGACCTGGCGCCCTCCAGCGCGGCCGCGCCGTCCGCCACCGACTCGTTCAGGTACTGCGCGGCGAGCGCCGCCGGGTCCTGCGTCGGGTCGGCGAGCAGGGTGTCGGCCAGCGGCTCCAGCCCGGCCTCCCGGGCGATCTGCGCCTTGGTGCGCCGCTTGGGCTTGTACGGCAGGTAGATGTCCTCCAGCCGTGCCTTGGAGTCGGCGGCCAGCACCTGGGCGCGCAGCGCGTCGTCCAGCTTGCCCTGGGCGTCGATCGACTCCAGGACGGCCGCCCGGCGCTCCTCCAGCTCCCGCAGGTAGCGCAGCCGCTCCTCCAGGGTGCGCAGCTGGGCGTCGTCCAGCGAGCCGGTGACCTCCTTGCGGTAGCGGGCCACGAACGGCACGGTCGCGCCGCCGTCGAGCAACTCGACCGCGGACGTCACCTGCCCCTCGCGAACGCCCAGTTCCTCGGCGATCTTGCGCTCGATCGCCTGCTGGGCCTGCCGGGCCACCTGTTCGACTGGCGTGGTCACGAAGCCGGTCACCTTCTCCTTCAGTGCTTTCGCCGTACCCCCCGCATTCTGGCAGGTGCCGGTGACACCGCACGGCCGCACCCGGGGTGGCGGGCGTGGCGCGCGCCCGGGCCCGGCGTTCGCCGTCCGTCCGCCGGCCGATCACCGTCCCCTCACCTCGTCGGGCCCGGCAGTTCGCCGATCCGCCTGTCGGGCGGCGGTCCGCGCTGTACGCTGCCGGGCATGTGCGCTGCCGCCCGGATGCACCCCGATGGACCGGTCGTCGACGCGGCCCTGGTACGGCGGTTGCTCTCCGCCCAGTTCCCGCAGTGGGTGGGCCTGCCGGTCACGCCCGTCGGGTCCGCCGGGACGGACAACGCCATGTTCCGGCTCGGGCCCGAACTCGCCGTCCGGCTGCCCCGGGTGGAGTGGGCCGCCGGGGACGTCCGGCGCGAGCACCAGTGGCTGCCCCGGCTGGCACCGCAGTTGCCGCTGCCCGTCCCCGCCCCGCTGGCCGTCGGCCGCCCCGCCGCGGGCTACCCCTGGCAGTGGTCGGTGGTGCGCTGGCTCGACGGCGTCAACCCGGCGGTCGGCGTGCTCGCCGCGCCCGAGGGCCTGGCCCGCGACCTGGCCGGCTTCGTCAACGCCCTGCGCACCCTCGACCCGGCCGGTGCCCCGGCCGGCCACCGCAGCGTGCCGCTCGCCTCCCGGGACGGCGCCACCCGCGCGGCGATCGCCCAACTCACCGGTGCGATCGACACCGCCGCCGCAACCGCCCTGTGGGACAAGGCGCTCCGCCTCCCCGAGTACGCCGGACCGCCGGCCTGGACGCACGGCGACCTCACCCCCGGCAACCTGCTGCTCAACGGCTCCGGCCGGCTCGCCGCCGTCATCGACTTCGCCCTGATGGGCGTCGGCGACCCCACCACCGACCTGATGCCCGCCTGGAACCTGCTGCCCGCCGCCGCCAGACCCGCCTTCCGCGCCGCCCTGCGCGCCGACGACGCCATGTGGGCCCGCGGCCGCGCCTGGGCCCTCTCCATAGCCCTGGTGACGATCCCCTACTACCGCCACACCGACCCGGCCCGGACCGCCAACGCCCGTCACGTCGTCCGCGAGGTGCTCGCCGACCGCAGCGTCTGAGCCGGACGGCAGACCTGGTGTCGTTCCGGCCCGACGATCTCCAGCAGCCGGTGCACCAGCGGGCTGCGGTCGTCGGCCCGCCAGGCCACGGCGACCCGGGTGCGGGCGGCAGCCGGGTCGATCCGGCGGAAGGCGACGCCGCGCAGCCGGATCCGCCGGATGCCGGCCGGGGCCAGCGAGACGCCCAGGCCCGCCCCCACCAGGGCGCACACCGTCTGCCACTCCACCGCCTGCTGTCCGATCCGCGGGGTGAAACCCGCCTCCGCGCACAGGCCGGTGATCCGGTCGTACAGCTGCGGCCCCTCCTCCCGGGGCAGCAGCACGAACGGTTCCGCCGCCAACTGCCCGAGCCGGACGACCCGTTGGGCGGCGAGCGGATGGTCCGCCGGGAGCACCGCGACGAAGGGCTCGCCGAGCACCGTCCGGAAGCGCAGCTCCGGGTCGTCGGCGGGCGGCTCGCGCAGCAGGCCGACGTCGATGCCCCGGTCGCGCAGGGCGGTGAGCTGGGGCGCGCTGGTCATCTCCCGGACGTCCAGCCGCACCCCCGGGTGGTGCTCCCGGAAGGCGTGCAGCAGGCCGGGCAGGACGGTCAGGGCGAGCGAGGCGGAGAAGCCGATCCGCAGCCGGCCCGCTTCCCCGTCGCCCACCGCCCGGGCGGCCGCCAGCCCGTCCGCGAGCTCGGCCAGCACCCGGCGCGCGACCGGCAGCAGCTCCTGCCCGGCCGGGGTCAGGGTGACGCCGCCCGGTTCGCGCCGGAACAGCGGGTGGCCGACCTTCTCCTCCAGTCGGCGGATCTGCTGGGACAGCGGCGGCTGGGCGATGCCGAGGCGGGCGGCGGCCCGGCCGAAGTGCAGTTCCCCGGCGAGCACGGTGAAGGCGTGCAGCTGCGGGAGGGGAAGTTCGGGGCGGTGCTCCATACCTCCAGGGATATCAGATCGGCCCCGCAGGAGTATTGGACGTATCCCCGCAGGCCACCTAGCGTTCGGCGCATGACAGAACGACTCGGGCGACGCGCCGTGCTCAGCGGCTCCACCTTCGAGGAACAGATCGGCTACGCCCGCGCCGTGGTGGACGGCGACTGGGTGCACGTGTCCGGGACGACGGGGTTCGACTACGCCACCATGACCATCTCCCCGGACGTGGTGGAGCAGGCCGAGCAGTGCCTGCGTACCATCGCGGCCGCCCTGGCCGAGGCCGGCTCCGGCTTCGCCGACGTGGTGCGGGTGCGCTACCTGCTGCCCGAGCGCGCGGACTTCGAGCCCTGCTGGCCGGTGCTGCGGCGCTGCTTCGGCGAGGTCCGGCCCGCCGCGACGATGCAGGTGTGCGCCCTGGCCGACCCCCGGATGCGGATCGAGATCGAGGTGACCGCCCGGCGCCAGGCCGAGTGAGGGCCGCCTGATCCACCGCCAGCATTCCTGCCGTCCCCGGCCGTTGCTATGGTTCTCCCCGCACGAGCGGCAGGGGGAGCGGACTTGGCACGGAACGTGATCGACGTCAGGGTGAGCCGGCGGGTGCTGTGGATCGGCGGCGACGCCTACCCGCTGCAGCACATCGCCCGGGCTCGGCAGTTGGTGTGGTGGCCGCCCAAGCGCTCGCGGACGGTCATCAGGTTCGTCCGGCAGGTGATTGGGCTGCTGTGCGCGGTCAGCCTGCTCGGCGCGCTCACCCGCAACGGGGCGGACGCCACGCAGGCCGCCCTCCCGAGCGTGCTGCTACTGGCCGGCCTGGCGTTCTTCCTCTACCGGCTCGTCACCAAGCTGCGGCAGAAGCCGGTGTACCGGCTGGTCCTCGACACCTCGAACGCCGCCACCACCGCTGTGGTGAGCCACCACGAGTGGCAGATCACCAACCTGATCCAGATGATCATGGAGGCGATCGACAACCCCCAGGCGGAGTTCGCCTTCCAGGTGGAGAACCTCCACATCGGCGACAAGATCACCCAGTACGGCGACCACAACACCGGAAAGCGGGTCGGACTGTGAGCAACTCCTTCCACTTCGGCGACTCGGTCACCCAGCACGGTGACCACAACATCGGCATCGTCAAGAACCAGGGCCCGGTCGATCCGCAGGCCGCGCTGCGCGAACTCGTCGCCGCCGTCCAGCAGTTGCGCGACCAGGTGCCGGCCGAGGACCGCGAGGTGCTGGACGAGTCGCTGGAGGCCATCGGCGACGGCGCCGGGGCCTCGCCGTCCGCCCTGCGCCGGGCGCTGCGCAACATCTCGGGGGTGGCCTCGCTGGTGCGGGCGGGCGCGCCGGTGGTGGAGTCGGTCCGCCGGATCCTGGAGTCGCTCAGCAGCTGATTTTCGTACTGGGTCAGAAAACTGTCCCGGTCAACCCCGACTGCTAGCCTGACCGGCATGACGGGACTGCGGGAGCGCAAGAAGGAACGGACGCGGCGGGCCATCTCCGAGGCCGCCATCGCGCTCTTCCTGGAGCACGGCTTCGACCAGGTCTCGGTGGCGGAGGTCGCCGCCGCCGCCGAGGTCTCCAAGCCCACCCTGTTCAGCTACTTCGCCAGCAAGGAGGACCTGGTCGTCCACCGCTTCGCCGACCACCAGGAGCAGGCGGCGGACGTGGTCCGGGGCCGGACCGGGGAGGAGACCGTGCTGGACGCCCTGCGCCGGGACTTCCTGGACGGCCTCGACCGGCACGACCCGGTCACCGGCCTCAACGACCACCCGGCCGTGCTGGCCTTCACCGCCCTCGTGTACGGCACCCCCAGCCTGGCCGCCCGGGTCGGCGCGTACGTGGCCCGCGCCGAGCAGTCCCTCGCCGAGGCGCTGCGCGCGGCCCCCGACCTCGCCCCGCCGCACGAGCTCACCGCCCCGCTGCTCGCCGCCCAGGTCACCGCCACCCAGCGGGTCCTCGCCCTGCACAACTGGCAGCTCCTGCGGGACGGCGGCCGCACCGCCGACGACCTCCACGCCGAGGCCGTCGCCCACGCCGACCGCGCCTTCGAGCTGCTCGCCCGGGGCTACTCCGGCGCCTGACGCCGTGGTTGGATGGCCGCCCATGACGACCCGCCACCTCGCGTTCGACGCCCTGCACAACTTCCGTGACCTGGGCGGCTATCCGGCCGCCGACGGACGGACCGTCCGGTGGGGCCTGCTCTACCGCTCCGACTCGCTCGGCAAGCTCTCCTCCCCCGCCGACCTGGAGCGGCTCCGGGCCCTCGGCGTCCGGACCGTGATCGACCTGCGCTACGACTGGGAGATCGCCGCCAAGGGCCGGGTGCCCGACGTCGACGGCCTGGACTTCCGCAACCACTCGATCGAGCACCGCCCCTACGACCAGGCCGCGATCGACCCGGACCTCGACCCGTGGCGCTACCTCGCCGACCGCTTCGCCGAGGTCGCCGAGGACGGCGTCAAGGAGATCCGCCAGACCCTGGACGCGATCACCGACGCCGACGCCCCGGTGGTCTTCCACTGCATGTCCGGCAAGGACCGCACCGGCCTTATCGCCGCCCTGGTGCTCACCCTGCTCGGCGTCTCCGAGGACGACATCGCCGCCGACTTCGCCCTCACCGAGCTCGCCACCCCGCACCTGGTCGCCGACTGGCACGCCGCCCACCCCGGCGAAACCCTCCGCTGGCCCGGCTACGGCCGCGCCCCGGAGACCGTCATCCGCCTCACCCTCGCCGACCTCGCCACCCGCTACGGCTCCGTCGAGGCCTACCTCACCGGCACCGTCGGCATCGACCACGCCCGGATCGACGCCCTGCGGTCACGCCTGCTCACACCCTGATCGACTCCGGCCGGCTGCCGAGCACCGCCCCACGCACCGGCACGGGGATCGCCGCGGTGGTACCCGAGGACCGGCCCGAGCTCTAGGGTCCGTCTTCAAACTCCCGTCTGCGGGCCGACGCCGGGGCACGCGCCTCGCCGCGTTGTCGTCGGTCGCCAATGCGCTGCATTGGGCTCCCTCCTCCGCCTTGCGATGCACGCACCCCAACGCCGCCCCGCCCGCCCTCCGGGCGAACGACGGGAGTTTGAAGACGAACCCTAGCGGCGGCGCGGCCTGCCGGAGCGGGTGCCGCTCTGGGGGCGGGGGCCGCTGCGGGGCTTGCGGTGGCCTGGGGTCGCGCCCGTCGGGGCGGTGGCGGGCCAGTGGGTGGGGCGGGTGAGGGCGGCCGGGAGGCGGGTGGTGGCGTCGCCGCGGGCGGCGTTGAGCTGGGCCTGGGTGAGGAAGAGGGCGGTGCTGAGGTCGGCGCCGGCGAGGTCGGCGTCGCGGAGGTCGGCGCCGATGAGGTCGGCGAGGCGCAGGTCGGCGCCGGAGAGGTCGGCGGCGACCAGGAGGGCGCCGCGCAGGTTGGCGCCCTGGAGGTCGGCGCCGCGCAGGCGGGCACCGAAGAGGTCGGCGCCGCGGTGCTCGCGGCGGCGGGGGACGGCGGCGCGGACGAGTTCGCCGGCCCGCAGCAGGAGCTCGCTGATCCGGCCGCGGTGGGCCGCGACATCGACGGCGAGGAGTTCCTCGGGGGTGCCGGAGGCGAGGCGGTCGGTCTCCTCCAGGGCCTGCCGCAGTTCGGCGTGGACGGGCCGGGCGGGGGCGAAGGTGAGCGCCTCGGTGAGGTACCAGAGCAGTTCGTGGAGCTGCCGGACGATCGGGAAGACGTCGAACATCGGCTTGGCGGTGGCGGGTTCCTCCCGCCAGCTGACCCCGCCGAAGGTGACCTGGGAGACCCGCTGGCCGGCGCCGAAGCAGTCGTAGACGGTGCAGCCCTGGAAGCCGCTGTCGCGGAGGCGGGCGTGGATCCCGCAGGTGAAGTCCGTCTGCAGGTTGCGGCAGGGGGTGCCGGCGGCCTTGTTCACCGCGAAGTCTGCGGTGGCCGCGAAGGGCAGGGCGACGCAGCACAGTCCGAAGCAGCTGCCGCAGTCGGAGCGGAGCGGGGTCGGCGCGGCCGCCGTGGGGTCCTGCGGCGGCTCGGTCTCGCTCACGTCCGGGGTCCTTCCAGCTGCTGGGCGCCGGCGGGAGCCGGCACCTCGAACCCGTCAAGATTACTGGGCAGGCCGCCCTCCGCTTGAGTAAGGTATGCAGGCAAGCAGAGGCCATTACATGCGGGGGGATCCGAACGATGCCGCACACGATGCCGCACATGACGCCGGAGTCGACCGTCACCGAGCTGGTCCGGATGTGGATCAGCGGCTGGACCGTCTCCCGGGGCGCCGCCGACCCGGTGGAGCGGCCCTGGGGCTGGAGCATCGACGTCGGTGCGCCGGACCGGGAGGTGGGGCGGTACGTGCTGCCCGAGCCGACCGAGCAGGCCGTCCGCGCGCTCGCCGGGGCGACCACCGCGCCGACCACCTGGCTCAAGCTGTTCGCCGAGGACGGGACGGTACGGCCCTGGCTGGGCCCTGAGTGGCGGCTGGACCAGCCCGGCTTCCTGATGACCACCGCGCTCACCCCCGAGCGGGCGCAGCCGCCGACCGGCTACACCCTGACCACCTGGACCAGGGGCGGCGTGCTGCGCGCCCTGGTGCGCAGCACGGACGGGCACCTCGCCGCCCGCGGCCAGGTGGGCCTGGCCGGCCCGGTCGCCGTACCGGACCAGATCGGCACCGCCCCCGAGCACCGCCGCCGGGGCCTGGGCTCGGTGGTGATGCGGGCCCTGCTGTCCGGCGCGTACGAGGCGGGCGCCCGCACCGGCGTCCTGGTCGGCACGGCGGACGGCCAGGGGCTCTACCGGGCCCTCGGCTGGACCACCCGCGCCCCGATGGCGAGCCTGGTCCTGGAGGCGGAGAAGCCCGAGGGGAGCTGGGTGGACTAACCGACTAGGGGAACGGCAGCAGCTCCGGCCGCTTCGGCGGCCGGCCGTCGCCGGAGGAGCGGCCGGTGAGGCGGCGGCCGATCCAGGGGCCGAGGTGGGTGCCCAGCCAGCGGGCGTCGGAGCGCAGCCGTTCGGCGCGGCCGGGCGGGGCGACGGCGGGCAGCGGGGCGCGCCAGTCGAAGGCGGCCGGGCGGCCGAGGGCCTCCAGGACGCCTTCGGCGACCCGGCGGTGGCCCTCGGGCGAGAGGTGCAGCCGGTCCTCGGCCCAGAGCCGGCGGTCGTCGAAGCAGGGCGCGGAGAACAGGTCGACGACGGCGTAGCCGTCCTGCCGCCCGAGTTCCTGGACGAAGGCCTTCATCCGCAGGATGGCGGGCAGCAGCCGGGCGCCGCCGGCCATCCTGCGGCTGGGGTCGGTGCTGGTGAACAGGACGACGGTGGCGCCGGTGGCGCGCAGTTCGGCGGCGCAGCGGCCGAGCAGCCGCTCGACCCGGTCGATGTCGCAGCCGGGCCGCAGCACGTCGTTGAGGCCGCCGGCCAGGGTGACGAGGTCGGCGCCCATCCCGGCGGCGGCGGGGAGCTGTTCGTCGTGGATCTGGCCGATGAGCTTGCCGCGGACGGCGAGGTTGGCGTACCGGAAGCCGTCGGATCCACCCTCGGATCCACCCTCGGATCCACCCTCGGACCCGCCCTCGGACCCGCCCTCGGCGGCGAGCGCGGAGGCGACCCGGTCGGCCCAGCCGCGGTAGTGGCCGTCGGGATGGAGGTCGTCGCACATGCCCTCGGTGAAGGAGTCCCCGACGGCGACGTAGCTGGCGTAACTGCGGCTGATGGTGGGCACGGGCTGCTTCCGCTCTCCTGAGTTGGCTCCGCGATCCGACGATCGTACGTGTGCACTTGCCAACCAGTGTCGCGGGGGCCCGGCCGCTCATTCGGCGTCCAGTGTGCGTTTATCGCCCTGCGCCATCCTGGGGCCACGGGGCGGCGGCCGGCGACGGGGGCCTTGCCGCCGCCCCGCTCAGCCCCCGCCCAGCTCAGCCCCCGCCCGGCGCCCGTTCAGCCCCCGACGGCCGCCGCGGCACCCGCGCCCGCACCCGCGCCCGCACCCGGAGCCGTGAACCAGTGCTCCCGCACCGCGTCGGTGGGCCGCTGGTCGCCGAGGGCGCCGAGCCCCCACTCCCCGAGGGCCTCGATCACCGGTCGCAGTTCGCGCCCCCGGTCGGTCAGCTCGTACACCGTGGCGTTGGCGGGCCGCTCCAGCCGCCGCCGTTCCGCGAGCCCCTCGCCCTCCAGCTGCTTGAGCCGGGCGGCCAGGATGTCGGTGGAGACCCCGGGCAGGTCGGCGTGCAGGTCGGTGTAGCGGCGCGGGCCGCGCAGGAGTTCACGGACGATCAGGAGGCTCCAGCGCTCCCCCACCGCGTCCAGGGCGCGGGCGACGGCGCAGTACTGGTCGTAGCTTCGGCGTGACATGTGGATCAGCATAGCCAAAAGGTTGGACTTTCCAAGTGCCTACTTGGTAGAACAAAGCGGTAGCAGCGGAGCGGTGGTGACGGTCGGGAGGCCGCAGATGGAGTTTCGGCAGTCGAGCAAGCTGAACGACGTGTGCTACGAGATCCGGGGTCCGGTGGTCGACCAGGCCAACGCCCTGGAGGAGGCCGGGCACAGCGTGCTGCGGCTGAACACCGGCAACCCGGCGCCGTTCGGCTTCGAGGCGCCCGAGGAGATCATCCAGGACATCATCCGCAACCTGCCCTCGGCGCACGGCTACAGCGACTCGCGCGGCATCCTGCCGGCCCGCCGCGCCGTGGTGCAGTACTACCAGCAGCGCGGGGTCCAGGGCGTCGGCGTCAACGACGTCTACCTCGGCAACGGCGTCTCCGAGCTGATCCAGATGGCGATCACCGCCCTGGTGGACGACGGCGACGAGGTGCTCGTCCCGATGCCGGACTACCCGCTGTGGACGGCCTCCGTCCGGCTGGCCGGCGGCAAGGCCGTGCACTACCTGTGCGACGAGGAGGCCGAGTGGTACCCGGACCTCGACGACATCGCCGCCAAGATCACCGCCCGCACCAAGGCGATCGTCGTCATCAACCCCAACAACCCGACCGGCGCGGTCTACCCGAAGGAGCTGCTGGAGGGGATCCTCGACCTGGCCCGCCGCCACCAGCTGATGGTGCTGGCCGACGAGATCTACGACAAGATCCTCTACGACGGCACCGAGCACCACTGCCTGGCCGCGCTCGCCGAGGACGTGCTCACCCTCACCTTCAACGGCCTGTCCAAGGCCTACCGGGTGGCCGGCTTCCGCAGCGGCTGGCTGGTCGTCTCCGGCCCCAAGCAGCACGCCACCGACTACCTGGAGGGCCTGACCATGCTCTCCGGCATGCGGCTGTGCCCCAACGTGCCCGCGCAGTACGCCGTCCAGGCCGCGCTCGGCGGCCACCAGTCGATCAACGACCTGGTCCTGCCGAGCGGCCGGCTCACCGAGCAGCGCGACATCGCGGTCAAGGCGCTCAACGAGATCCCCGGGGTCAGCTGCGTCAAGCCCAAGGGCGCGCTGTACGCCTTCGCCAAGCTCGACCCGGCGGTGCACCGGATCGTCGACGACGAGCGTTTCGTGCTGGACCTGCTGCTGCGCGAGAAGATCCACGTCGTCCAGGGCACCGGCTTCAACTGGCCCCGCCCGGACCACTTCCGCTTCGTCACCCTGCCGCGCGCCGACGACCTGGAGACGGCGATCAACCGGATCGGGCGCTTCCTGGCCACGTACCGGCAGGTCTGAGCCCGTACGCTCACGGACCATGACCGTTCTGCGCTCCGTCGTCCTGTTCGCCCTCGCGGCCGTCGCCGAGATCGGCGGCTGCTGGCTGGTCTGGCAGAGCGTGCGGGAGCAACGGCCGTGGTGGCTGGCCGGGTTGGGCGTGGTGGCGCTGGGCGTGTACGGCTTCGTGGCGGCGCGGCAGCCGGACGCCGAGTTCGGCCGGGTGCTGGCCGCCTACGGCGGGGTGTTCGTGGCCGGCTCGCTGCTGTGGGGCATGGCCGTGGACGGCTTCCGGCCGACCCGCTACGACGTGCTGGGCGCGCTGATCTGCCTGGCCGGGGTCGGCGTGATCATGTACGGGCCCCGGCGCTGAGGGCTTCGCTCCTCGACGCCGGGGCCCGGCAGGGGGGGGTTCGGGGACTACCAGCCCCAGCCGCCGCCCTGGCCGTCGTCGTCGCTGTTGGAGTCCCAGCCCTCGCCGACCTTGCGCAGGATCGTGTAGTGGTCGATCTGGGTGCCGTTCTCGGCCAGCGCGGTGACCTTCATGGACGACTTCTGGCCCAGGTGGGCCGGGGTGACGTCGACCTTGATGAAGGAGTAGCCGGTGTAGCGGACCCGCGACCACTGGATGGTCTCGGGGGTCTTCACCCGGCCCTTGCTCCAGTAGTAGCTCTGCACCTCGTCCTGGTGGTTCTCGTGGCCCTCGTAGGTGTCCGGGGTCGCGAAGTTGTACAGGCTGCGGCCGGCCGCGCCTGCGGTCACGTAGACCACGCCGTCCTTGACCGGCTCGATGGTGGCGCCGCTCGGCACCTGCTTCGAGACCTTGTTGCCGAGGATGGCGTCGGTGCGCTCGTAGATGTGGTTGTGGCCGTTGATGACCAGGTCCACCCGGTACTTCTCGAACAGCGGCACCCAGGCCTCGCGGACGCCGCCCTCGGAGGCGTGGGCGACGGTGGTGGAGAAGGCGCAGTGGTGGAAGAAGACCACGACGAAGTCGACGGTCTCGTCGTTGCGCAGGTCCTTGAGGGTGCGCTCCAGCCACTTGGTCTGCTTGTTCGCCGAGATGCCCAGGTTGGCCGGGATCTCGTAGGAGACGTCGTTGGCGTCCAGCGAGATGACGCCGACGTTCTTGTACCGGAAGGTGTAGACGCCGGGGACCTGGCGCGGGTCCGGGCCGTTGTCCGGCAGGAAGAAGCGGGCGTTCTCGCCGCCGTAGCCGTTCGGCGAGTACCAGGCCTCGATGTCGTGGTTGCCGTAGGCGACCATCCACGGGATGTCGGCGGCGACCGTCTCGGTCTGGACCAGGAAGTCGTCCCAGGTCTTGGCGTTGAAGACGGACTTGTCCGGGTCGGTTCCGGAACCGGCCGGGTCGGCGTAGCAGATGTCGCCGGCGTGCAGGTGGAAGGCCGGCTTCTGGGCCTTGATGATGTTGTCGTTGCCGGCCGCGTGGGCGCTGACGCCCTGGTCGCCGAAGGCGGTGAAGGTGAACGGCTCGTACACCTTGCCCCAGCGGTGGTCGCGGGAGGGCGCGGTGCGGAAGGTGTGCAGGGTGGAGATCTGCTGCTGCGAGGCCGGGTCGAAGCCCTCGTGGCCGACGCCGTAGTAGTAGGTGGTGTCGGGCTGGAGGTCCTCCAGCGCCACGTGCAGGTAGTACTGGTCCACCGGCTTGCCGGTCGGGGTCAGCGCCGGGGTGTGCAGCGCGCGGACCTCGGCCTGGATCTTGTGGCTCAGCTCCCACGGGTGCTTGCCGAAGCGCAGGAACGGCTTCTTGACCGGCGCCGGGACCTGCCAGGAGATGCGGAACTGGGTGTCCGGCTCGGCGCCGAACTGGAGGTGACGCCCGACCGGCGCGACCAGCGCACCGTCGATGCCGGCCGTCGTGGCACCCGTCAGGAGCTGGGGGCTCGCCGGGGCGGCGAAGGCCGGCGCGCTGCCCAGGGCACCGC
This sequence comes from Kitasatospora sp. NPDC056076, assembly GCF_042266305.1. Taxonomy (NCBI): domain Bacteria; kingdom Bacillati; phylum Actinomycetota; class Actinomycetes; order Kitasatosporales; family Streptomycetaceae; genus Kitasatospora; species Kitasatospora sp. NPDC056076. Next base: position 117,384 of record NZ_JBHJWG010000021.1, on the reverse strand, counting down.
CGACGGCGACCGCGCCCACGGTGACGGCACCGGCGCGCAGCATCCGGCGGCGGGAGAAACGGGCCCGCAGGTACTCGTGCTGCTCGGCCATGCTCATGCGGTCGGCAAGCTTGGCCGGCACGCCCATGTTGGGGATATCCATGCGCGGGACTCTGTCAGCGGCGCGTTGACCGCGCACGGACTTCCGGTGAACGGGGGTCAGCGCATCGGCCACTCGAACACCAACGTTCGACCATGGTTAGGTAAAGAGCATGTCCACATCGAAGTGATGTCGGATCATCGGCCCCGGCCGGGCGGGTGGTTCGGGGGACGGCGGCCCAGGACGGTGGCCCAGGAGGACCGCTCAGGAGGACGGTTCGTCCCAGAGGTTCGCCGACCGGTTGCCGGTGCCGTCGCAGGTGCGGCAGATCTCGTCCCGGTACGCCTGCTTGGCGCCGGTCGCGTCCACCCGGTAGCGCACGTACACCCCGGTGCCGTCGCAGAGGAAGCAGTTGCCGCCCCCTCCGCCCACCTCGGTGGTGCCGGTGCCCTGGCAGGTACGGCAGTTGAGGCCGGCGGTCCGGCCGGTGCCCGCGCAGATGCGGCAGACCGTCGTCATCGTCTTCCTCCCGTTGCGCGGAACGGCTCGACGCCACCGGTCATGGTAGTGGGCCGACCCCGGAGCCGTGCCGGGACGTCGATCTGACGGTCCGTCAGCACCTCGCGGTCCCCGCGGTCACTCCGGCAGGCCCTCGCGGACCCGACGGGAGACCGAGATCAGCTGGAGGTCGAGCAGCCCGGGCGGCTCGGCGACGCCGGGGCCGCCCGCCCGCACCCAGGCGGCGATGTCGTCGATCATCTCGTCCATCAGCACGAAGCCGAACCAGACCGGACGCGCCCCCGCCGCCCGCCCCTCGCTGGACGGGCCGACCACCACCACGTTGGACTGGGAGCAGACGTCCAGGCACTTCGACCCCCGGACCCGGCCCGCCGAGCCGACCGCCGTCCGCAGTCGCTCGAACTGGCCCGCGTGGTCCACCTCGGGGTGCTTGGTCAGGCTGCCGCAGCAGCAGTCGCGGCAGACGGTGACGGTCACCGGGGCACCGGTGCCCCGCTTGCCGTCGCGGTCGCGGTCACGGTCGCGCTCTCGGCGGCTCATCCCCGCTGGTCCCCCTCCTGGTCGGCGGCCCGGTTCGACGGCACGCTCTGCACCGGAACTGTACCTGTCAGCCCACCGGGCATCGAGACCGCCCGGGGCCCCGGGAGACCCGGAACACGCACCAGGTGAACCGAATTCCCTTCCCGCACGTATCGGCGGCAATTCCGAAACGCGGTGGAGCGGAATTCGAAATGGCACCCGGTGTCATCTGACGGGATTTCCGGAAATTCCGCCGTCACCTATGGACGGCCGCGAAACCTGGAAGTAACTTACCTGCGAGTAGTACGAGTAGTAGCTGTGGCCCGGCTCAGCACGACCCCCCACCCGTCGTTTCTCTCCCCCAGGAGGAACCGTGCTCCGCCCTGCCCGGAATTCCCGGCGACTCCGCAATTCCAGCGCCCTCGCGGCCGTCGCCGTCGGCGCCGCCCTCGCGCTCACCTCCACCACCGCCCAGGCGGCCACCCCCGCGCCGAAGCACTACGTGGCCCTCGGCGACTCCTACGCCGCCGGTGCCGGCGTCCCCGGCCAGTCGGCCGGCCTGTGCCTGCGCTCCGACCACAACTACGGCCACCTGGTCGCCGCCTCGCTCAAGGCGGGCGCGTACACCGACGTCACCTGCGCGGCCGCCAAGGTCAAGGCCATGACGCAGCCCCAGTACGACGCCTTCATCCGGGTCAACGACCCGCAGCTGGACTCGGTGACCGCCGACACCGACCTGGTCACCCTCGGGATCGGCGGCAACGACCTCGCCGCCAGCGACCTCGGCCTCGGCGAACTCGTCGCCACCTGCATCGCCGGCGCGGTCGTCAACCCGCTCGGCACGCCCTGCAAGGACGTCTACCACCACGGCTACTTCGACTGGCGGACGTGGTCCTGGCAGTACGGCAACGACGACCTGGCCGAGCGGATCACCGGCACCATCGCCCCCCAGATCGCCACCACCCTCCGGCAGATCCACGCCAAGGCCCCCAAGGCCCGGGTGCTGCTGGTCGGTTACCCGTCCGTGCTGCCCGCCGACGGCTCGACCTGCGTCCTGCGCCAACCGGTGACCCCCGGCGACGTGGAGTACATGCACGGCGTGCTCGACAAGCTGAACGCCGCCCTCAAGTCCACCGCGGCCGCCAACGGCGCGACGTACGTGGACACCGCGACGCCGACCCGCGGGCACGACGTCTGCTCGGACGACCGCTGGATCGAGGGCGCCCTGCCCGGCTCGCCCGCCGTACCGTTCCACCCCAACGCCACCGGCGAGAAGGTGATGGCGGACGCGGTGCTCGCCGCGCTCAAGTAATCCGCCCGTCCGTCGTGGAGAGCCACGAGGGGCCGGTGACCAGGGTCTGGTCACCGGCCCCTCGGACCGTCCTCGGCCCGTCTGCGGGCGGCGCGCTACTCGGCGTCGGCCGCGGAGCCCGCCGCCAGCCCCGCCGACCACTTCTCCTCGACCCGGCCGAACTTCCAGAACGCGATCGCCCCGGCCCAGGTCAGCACGAACAGGCCGACGATCGCGTAGCCGACGAAGTTGAGGTCCAGCCCGCCGATCCAGGCGATCGGCCCGCTGGTGATGTCCAGCTTCTCGCCGAGCAGGCCGATCAGCTCGACCAGGCCGATGACCAGCGCGACCAGCACCGACAGGCCGGTGACCGTCAGGTTGTAGTAGATCTTGCGGACCGGCTTGGAGAACGCCCACTCGTAGGCGAAGTTCATGAACGAGCCGTCGATGGTGTCCAGCAGGCTCATCCCGGCCGCGAACAGGATCGGCAGCGTCAGCAGCGCGTACCAGGGCAGCGAGAACGCCGCCGCGCCGCCGGCCAGCACCAGCAGGGACACCTCGGTCGCGGTGTCGAAGCCCAGGCCGAACAGCAGGCCCACCGGGTACATGTGCCAGGGCTTGGTGACCGCCCGGGTGACCTTGCCGAGGATCCGGTTCATCAGCCCGCGGCGCTCCAACTGGCGCTCCAGCTCCGCCTCGTCGTACTCGCCGACGCGCATCCGGCGGAACACCTTGAGGATGCCGTTGAAGGCGCCCAGGTTGATCAGGCCGAGCAGCAGCAGGAAGCTGCCGGAGACCGCGGTGCCGATCAGACCCGTCATCTTGTGCAGGGTCGAGTCGTCCGCCTGGACCTGGTCCGCGAGCGTGCGGATGCCGAAGGCCAGCAGCGCGCAGAGGCCGAAGACGATCGAGGAGTGCCCGAGCGAGAACCAGAAGCCGACCGACAGCGGCCGCTTGCCCTGGCCCATCAGCTTGCGGGTGGTGTTGTCGATCGCCGCGATGTGGTCCGCGTCGAAGGCGTGCCGCATCCCGAGGGTGTAGGCGGTCAGGCCCATGCCCGCGCCGAAGACCTGGCCGCCGACGTCGTAGTGCTCGGGCGCCACCAGCGCGAGCAGGGTGAACCAGCCGATGACGTGCAGCGCGAGGATGAAGCCGCCCATCCCGGCCAGCCGGATCCACTCCTCGCGGGTGAGCCGGTCGCGCCATCGGACGGCTGGGGCACCTGCCGGGGCGGCTGTGGCGGCGCTGGGCATCGTGTGGTCCTTCTTTCGGGCGGTCCGGACTCGGGCGGTCCGGAGAAAGCTGGGCCATCTTTCCCCCCTCCGGCGAGCAGTTGCAAGTCATGTGCAGATGCCGGACGGCGGCGAACCGAACCACGACGGCGCAGGCCAGGGGCGCGCGTCCGGCCGCCGCACGCCTGCGCAGCGTCACCACTGCGGGCCCCTCATCAGGAAATCGCCCGATTCCTCCCCTAGGGTCGGAGGGGCCGAGCCCGCCGCGCGACCCCCGAACGCGCCGCGGGCCGCTCGGCGCTCACCGGCCCGGGACCCCGATGGGAGCGGCCATGCCGTCGTACCCCTTCCACACCACCCGCGAGGACCTGCGCATCCCGCTGCCCGACGGCACGGAACTCGCCGCCCGACTCTGGCGCCCGGTCAGCGACGAGCCCGTCCCCGTCCTGCTGGAGTACTCGGCCGACCGCCTCGGCGACCGCACCGCCGCCGAGGACGCCCGCCGCCACCCCTGGTACGCGGGCCACGGCTACGCCGCCGTCCGGGTCGACACCCGCGGCCACGGCGACTCCGGCGGCCTGCCCGGCGAACCCGGCGGCGAGCAGGAACTCACCGACGGCGCCGCCGCCGTCGACTGGCTCGCCCGCCGCCCCTGGGCGAACGGCCGGGTCGGCCTGCTCGGCGTCGGCGCGGCCGGCACCACCGCGCTGCGCCTGGCCGCCCGGGCGCCCGAGACCGTCGGCGCGGCCGTCACCGCCTGCCCCGAGGGCGGCCACCGGCTCGGCGGCGCCGTCCTCGCCGCCGACCTGCACACCCGGCTCACCGCCCTGATCGCCGACGCCGCGCTCCCCCCGGACCCGCGCCGCCTCGGCGACGCCTGGCGGCCCGGCTGGCTGGCCCGGCTCGAATCCCTCGAACCCCCCGTCGACGCCTGGCTCGCCGCCGGGGACACCACCGTGCCGGTGTCCGTCCCGGTCCTCGCCGTGGCCGGCTGGGGCGACCCGTCCTGCTCCTTCGTGCTGCGCCTGCTCGCCGAGTCCCCCACCGCACGCGCCCTGCTCGGCCCCTGGCCGCACGGCCTGCCCGAGGCCGCCCTGCCCGAGACCCTGCGCTGGTGGGACCACTGGCTGCGCGGCGTCGACACCGGCGCCGTCAAGGAACCCGCCCTGCGCAGCTGGATCAGCACCCGCTGGACCGGCGAGGACGCCTGGCCCTCCCCCGACGTCCGGGAGATCCACTACGACCTCGACGGCCAGCTGCGCACCGCCGGCACCGCCTCCCACGACCGGTACGTCCCCGTCCGCTCCCCGCAGCACACCGGCCTCAACGCCGGCGCCTACGTCCCGCACGGCCGCCCCGCCGACCAGCCGCCGGACCAGCGCGAGGAGGACGGCCGCTCGGTCTGCTTCGACTCCCAGCCGCTGCCCGAACCCGTCGAGCTGCTCGGCGCGCCCACCGCCCGGCTGCGGCTGCGCTCCGGCGGCGGGCCCGCCCAGGTGGTCGCCCGGCTGTGCGCGGTCGGCCCCGACGGCACCTCCGCCCTGCTCACCCGCGGCGTGCTGACCGCCGCCGGCCCGGACGTCGAGGTCGAACTCGCGGCCTGCGCGGCCACCGTCCCGGCCGGGCACCGGCTGCGGCTCGCGCTCTCCTCCGTCTACTGGCCGTGGGTGTGGCCGAACGCGGACGACACCGGGTACGCCCTCGACCCGTCCCACTCCACCCTCGTCCTGCCCGTCCGCCACCTCGCCGCGGACGCCGGCGCCGCACCCGTCACCCTCGCGGCCCCCACCCTGCCCGACCCGCCGGACATCCACCTCACCGAACCGCTCACCGCCCGGCCCGAGCACGTCACCGTGCACGACATCGGCCGCCACGAGTGGCGCACCGAACTCTCCCCCGCCACCGACGGCACCCGCACCCACCCCGACGGCCTGGTCCGCGACGAGCACACCGTCACCGCCTACCGCATCCTCACCGGCGCCCCGCTCAGCGCCCAGGCCCGCACCGACCGCACCGTACGGCTGGAGCGGCCGGACATCGGCTGGGACGTGACCGTCCAGACCCGCACCCAACTGCGCTGCGACGCCGGGCACTTCCTCAGCGTGGTGCAACTGCGGGCGCTGGAGGCGGGGTCGGTGGTGTTCGCCCGGGAATGGCAGCACCGGGTGGCACGGGAGAGCTTCCCAAAGTAGTTCTTATACAATTGCCTTTCCTGTCTCCCCTGGCTTATAACTGGCCCATGAAAACCCTCGGCCTGATCGGCGGCATGAGCTGGGAATCCACCGCCGAGTACTACCGCACCCTCAACGAACTCACCCGCGACCGGCTCGGCGGCCTCCACTCCGCCCGACTGGTGCTCCACTCCGTCGACTTCGCCGACATCGAACGGCTCCAGGCGGCCGGGCGCTGGGAGGACGCCGGGGCGATCCTCGCCGACGCCGCCCGCGGCCTGGAGGCCGCCGGCGCCGACCTGCTGCTGATCTGCACCAACACCATGCACAAGGTCGCCGACCAGGTCGCCGAAGCCGTCTCCATCCCCCTGCTGCACCTCGCCGACGCCACCGCCGACGCCGTCCACGCGGCCGGCCTGCGCCGGGTCGGCCTGCTGGGCACGGCCTTCACCATGGAACAGGACTTCTACCGCGGCCGCCTGACCGCCAACGGCCTGGACGTCCTCGTCCCCGGGCCCGAATCCCGCGCCCTGGTCCACCGGGTGATCTACCAGGAACTCTGCCTCGGCCTCGTCCACGAGGAATCCCGCGCCGCCTACCGCCGCGTCATCGCCGACCTGGTCGCCGCCGGCGCCGAAGGCATCATCCTCGGCTGCACCGAGATCGAACTCCTCGTCCACCCCGAGGACAGCCCCGTCCCCCTCTTCCCCACCGCCCGCCTCCACGCCGAGGCCGCCGTCACCGCCGCCCTGGCCGACGAGCGGGCGTGATGCGCGACGCAACCCCGTACTGGAACACCAACGTGGCGCGGCACCCCGGGATCCTGCGGGCAGTGCCGCCCGAGTGCGGGGCCGCGCTCGATGTCGGGTGCGGGGACGGGCTGTTGGCGGCGAAGCTCGCGCCGCGGTGCGGGCGGGTGGTCGGGGTGGACAGCGACGGGGGGATGGTCGCGCGGGCGCGGGCCGCCCACGGTGACATCACCTTCCTGGAGGGGGACTTCCTCACCCTCGAACTGCCCACCGGCGGCTACGACTTCATCTGCTCGGTGACGGCCGTGCACCACATGGACTTCACGGCCGCGCTCACCAGGATGCGGGAACTGCTGCGCCCCGGCGGGGTGTTGGTGGTGGTCGGCCTGGCCAGGGAGGAGACGGCGGCGGACCGGGCCCGGTGGGTCGCGGCCGCGCCGCTCGTACGGGCCGTGAAGGCCCTGCGGCGGGCGTCCGGCCCGGAGGGCATGCCGACGGCCGCCCCCGCGATGAGCTACCGGGAGGTGCGGGAGACCGCCGGGCGGGTGCTGCCCGGGGTGCGCTACCGGTGGCACGTCCTGCGGCGCTACTCCCTGACCTGGCACAAGCCCTGAGGCCTCCGGGCCGGTCAGCGCTGGGCGGCCGCTGCGGCCAGCAGCGCGCCGGCCAGCAGCGGCGCGATCGGGACCACGGCGAATCCGAGCGTCCGGGCCCCGGAGACGTACCACCGGGTCGGCTTGAGGCCCAGCAGCGCCTGTGCCCAGGGGGAGACGTAGCCCGCACCGTGGCTGCGCACCGCGTCGGTGAGCAGGTGCATGTGCTTGTCGGCGACGGTGAGGATCACCCACCCGCCGGAGCGGTCGGCCACGGACACCAGCGTCGCCGAACCGGACGACTTCGACAGCGTCTCCCAGGCCCGTACGGTCGCGAGGTCGGTCAGGTCCACCTCCCGCGCACCCGACCAGGTACGGGCCCGGACGATGCCGCCGGCCACCCGCCAGCCCTTGCGCCGCGCGGTGCCCGCGTCCAGCAGGACCGCGAGCCCTATCGCGGCCACCAGCCCGGACACGATCGGCGCCCCTGAGTCCACGAAGGCCTGCCCGACCACCAGCGGCGGCAGGACGATCGCCAGCAGGAGGACGGCCCAGCCGACGGCGAAGAACGTACGCCGTCTTCGGACGGCAGCGGTGGAATCACTCACCGCGCGACCGTAGACCCGCCCACCGCTCGCGCACCATGCCGTTTCCCGGCAATCTCAGGCGGAGTTCCCCGCACCCCGAGCCTCCCCGGCGGGCGGGTCACCACCGGTGTCCGACCCGGCTTCCTGCCGCTCGGGCGCGGCCGTGGGCTCCACGGGGTTCTCCCCGCGCACCGTCCGCAGGACCTGGACGAGGCGCACTGCCTCGCTGAGGCCGAAGCGGTGCGCCAGCAGCAGGAAGGTGAGGAGCGGGACGGTGATCGCCGCCAGGGGCGCGGTGACGAAGGCGGGCAGACCGAGCATCCCGGTCGTGACGGCCAGGGAGACGGTGACCAGCAGCGCCGTCACGGCCGCCATCGCCAGCCGTCGCCCGTCGGCGCGGTCCGGCGACTCGGGGGCGCTCGTCGGCAGGTCCGGTGGCTGCCCGTGCTCCCTGAGCAGGTTGGTGAACTGTCCGTCGGCGACCTGTTCGGCGATCACCGCCGCCAGTTCGGCCAGTTTCCGGGTGGCCCGGTCCCGGTCCGGCAGCAGCTCGTCGGCGGTCCGTTCCAGGAGCGCGGCGACCTGCCGGGCATGGCCGAGCATGAGTTCCCGGGTGCTCGCCCGGGCGCCGTAGTCGTCGGCGGCCCGCCCCGCCGCATCGATCAGCGCCTGCCCCAGGGCCTGCGCCTTCACACTGAGCCCGGCGGCCTCCGCGTGGCCCGCCCCGGGCTCGTGCAGCCGGGCGCAGGCCCGCAGCACGAGCAGCGCCGGGAACACCGGCTTCTGGGCGGGTCGCACGGCAGTGGCCCGCACCGCGCCGTACACGGATGCGGCCGCGATGAACGCGGCCGCCCAGAGGGCGATCGTCTCCGCGACGTACACCTTCTCCTGGTGCGTCGGGCAGGGGCCGACTTCGCCGCCCGAGGTGGGGAGGTATCCCCCGGGCGTGCAGAGCCCCTTCATGCCCGAGAGGATGAACCCGACCAGCATCACGGCCAGGAACCCGACCGCGATGATCCGGAACACGAGCTCGCCGTCGCCCTGGCAAGCCAGTGCGCGGCGCAGCAGACCGACGTCGAGTCGTCTCCCCACGGCCGCCCGGAGGTCCTTCGCCGCAGTGGCCGTACGCCGGTCCACCGTCCGGTGGTGCAGGTGCGCGAGCGGATGCCACCAGGGCGGTGCCACGGGCGGCAGGGGCGGAGCGAGTGTCATGGCGCACAGCCTGCCGGTCGCCTACGACAGTCCGCCGGCCGGAGGCGATATCCGCTTGGGCCGGAACGGGCCCGCCGGGTACGGTTCGACGACGTTCGAGGAGGTGGTGCGCCGTGGTGCGAGCGATGCTGCTGCTGGACGTGGACGGGCCACTGAACCCCGATGCCGCGAAGCCGCACCGGCGGCCGGAGGGCTACCGGACCCACCGACTGCTGACCCCGCGCTGGGCGGCCCACGAGCGGCGGCGGCTCGCCCTGTGGGGGATGCCGCACAAGGCGCCGAAGCCGCTGCGGGTGTGGCTCAACCCTGAGCACGGGCCGGCCCTGGCGGCGCTGCCCTTCGAGCTGGTGTGGGCGACGACCTGGGAGGAGGAGGCCAACTCCTTCATCGGCCCGCTGCTGGGGCTGCCCGAACTGCCGTACATCGCCTGGTCCGAGCCGCGGCCGGAGCCGGCCGGCGGGGTGTTCTGGAAGACCCCGGAGATCGTCGCCTGGGCGCGGGGCCGCCCCTTCGCCTGGGTCGACGACAACATCACGGACGCGGACCGCGCCTGGGTCGCGGCCCACCACCCCGGCCCGGCGCTGCTGCACCACGTCGACCCGAAGGTCGGCCTGACGGCGGACGACTTCGGCCGGCTGGCGGCCTGGGCCGGCGGCGCCCCGGGTTGAGGCGCGGCGGGCGGCGCCTCGTACGATGCCGCCCATGCCCGGCTTCGAGGTTCTGCAGGACGTCTTCTGGGACGGCTCCGTCGACCACGGCGTTCAGCCGCCACTGACCGATCAGCTCGTCCACCAGGCCGAACTCACCCTGGGGGTGAGTCTCCCGGCCTCCCTGGTGGCACTGCTCCGGCTCCAGAACGGTGGACAGGTCACGGACGGCCTGTGCGCCTTCCCGACCTCGGCGCCGACCTCCTGGGCCTCGGACCACGTGCCCTTCGAGCACCTGATGGGGATCGGCCACCGCCCCGGGACGCTGTCCCTGCTCGACAGCGCCTACCTGGTCGGGGAGTGGGGCCTGCCGGCTCCGCTCGTGCTCCTCAGTGGCAGCGGCCCCTGCTGGATCGCCCTGGACTACCGGACGGGTCCGACCCCCACGGTCGGATGGTTCGACGCCGACTGCCGATCCGAACTCCCCCTGGCCGCGGACTTCCAGGAGTTCGTGGAGGGACTCACCGATCCCGAGGCATACGCCTGAACCGTGCCGCCTCGACAGGGCGGGGCGGTTCAGCCCTCGACGGCCGAGACGTACACCCCGTACGAGGTGGCGGCGCTGTGCTCGGCGAAACGTTCCTCCTGCATGGCCGTCACTGTCCGCACCACCAGGACGGCGAGGACGGCGGCGACCAGTTCGAGCGCGTCGGATGCGATCAGCCAGGCCACGCCCTGCTGGTACTGGTCCGGGTAGCGCGCCGTGTCGGTCGACTGGCTTCCCACCGCGTCCACCACGTTGAACAGGCAGAAGCTGACCCACCAGGCGTTGACGACCGTCGTCGGGAGCGGTGTCCGCACCCCGGACGCGTCCGGCCGGACACCGGCCTGCCAGATGTCGCAGGCGATCCGCCAGGGGAACCAGAGGAAGACCACGGGCGTGAACCAGCCGCCGACGGCCCAGCCGCGGCTGTGCCGGTGCCCGTGCGGGCTCAGCCACTCGGCGTTCACCCGCACCCGGTGGAACCAGCTGAGGAAGGCGACCGTCGATCCCATCAGGGCCAGGCTGTACAGCAGGTACGCCAGCATCTGGAGCCCGTACGAGGGGCCGAACGCGCTGCCGTCACCGAACTCGACGCCGCTCGGCAGGTCACCCGCCGCGCGGTACAGGAGGGAGTCGGCGACGAGCCGGAAGACGGTGAGCGCACCGCAGACGACGAGCAGGACGGTGGCGGCGGTGGCGAGCGATCTCGGCGACCGGTACGCGGCGGGCGAGGACATGGGTGAACGGCTCCAGGAGTGGACCAGCGTGACGGGGCACCACCTCGGCGCCCCGGCAGCTTCGTGCGCGAGTTACGTGCGCGAGCTATGTGCGCGGCCAGTATGACGGCACCCTCGGACAGGCCGGGCGGGTACGCAGGAAGTCGACCGGGCCGACTTCCTGTGCAGGCGAACTCAACCGGTGGACGGGGCGGGGCCGCCCGGCCGGTGGGCGACCGCGGCGAACATCGTCACGGAGAGGTGGAAGGCACGCCGCTCGGCCGCGGCCGTGAGTTCGGCGTACAGGTCGTCGCGCTGCGCCTCGGTGAGCAGCCCGCGGCCGACGGCCACCGTGGCGAGGCCGCGCAGGAGCGGCCAGGGGACGGTGTCGGGGTCGTGCAGCAGCACGTCGGCGCCGACGTGGTCGACGGTCAGACCGGCTGCCGAGAGCCAGCCCGTCAGGCGGCGTCCGGCCTCCGGGGTGGCGGAGTTGCCCAGGGTGACGCCGGTCAGCGCGGTCCGGGCCTCCGCGGCGGCCGGGTGGAGGAGGAGCGTGGACCAGTCGGTGTCCAGCAGCGCGACCCGCCCGCCCGGGCGCAGCACCCGCGCCATCTCGGCGACGGCCCCTGCCGGGTCGGTCAGGTGCTGGAGGACGCGCTCGCACCGGACCGCGTCCACCGCACCGTCGGGCAGCGGCAGGGCCAGCGCGTCACCGTCGAGGAACCGCGCCGCACTGCCCGCCTCGGCGGCGCGCCGCCCGGCGACGGCGCGCAGGCCGGGGTTCGGTTCGAGGCCGGTCGCGGTGCCGTCCGGGCCGACCGCCGCCGCGAGGACGAGGGTCTCCGAGCCCGTACCGGACCCGATGTCCAGCACCCGCTCACCGGGCCGCACGGCCAGCTGCTCGTGCGCCCACGCGCGCAGCCGCCGCACACCCGGGTTGGCGGCCTGCACGTCCAGCACCGCGACCAGCCGCTCGACGACCTCCGGGTCGGCGTCGGGCACGCGGAAGGCCGAGAAGGGCTGGTGGTCTGCCATGGCCGCCAGTGTAGGAGCGGAGACCGGTCGCTAAGGTGACCGACCGTGCGGGACACGGACTGGAACCAGGTGGGGCGGCGGCTGCGCACGCTGTACGAGAGGCGGGCGGGCTACGGCGCCGGGGCGGCCGAGGAGGCCCCGGCGCCACCGCTCACCCAGGCCCAGGTCGGCGCGGCGGAGCGCCAGTTCGGCATCACCTTCCCAGTCGACTACCGCGCGTTCCTGCTCCGGGTCAGCGCGGGCGGCCGCTTCCCCCGGGAGCTGCGGGAGGGGCCGGACGGCTGGCACTGGGCGGGCGACGAGTCCACCGAGCTGTCCCGCCTCGGCACGCCGTTCCCCGACCACGACTCCGCGCTGGCCGCGGCGGACGCCTTCTGGGACAACCCCCCGCGTGAAGAGGACCACCAGCGCCCCGAGGAGTGGCTCGCCGCCCGCACCGCCTGGACGGAGGCAGCAGAGGCGGCGGAACGCGACCGGGCCACCGGCGCCGTGTTCCTCCAGGGCCACGGCCACGGCTTCGCCGCCCTGCTCGTCGTCACCGGCCCGCACCGCAGCACCATGTGGTTCGACGGCCGCCCGACCTGCGACCGCCTCAGCCCGCTGCTGACCGACGAGGGCCGCCCGGCGAGCTTCGCCGAGTGGTACCTCGACTGGCTGGCCCGCGAGGAGCCACTGATCACCCCGGAACAACGGGAAGCCGAGCGCGGGCGGCGGACGGTCGGCAAGGAGACACCCATCTGGCTCCGCTGGTTCGACACCTGGGGCGAGGAGAACTGCGGACACTGAGGATTCGCATCGGGCCAACCCCTCTCGTGTGTAAGCTGGTTGTGTTGATGTGGCGACAGGCCCACGCACTCGGTCACCGGCGGCCGGGGTGGGCGAAGGGCTCCGGAGAGTCACCCACAGGCGTCACCCCTCTTCATCCGTACGCACAGACAGACGCACCTGTCTCTCCAGCCGCCGCCGGACGGCTCCGTGGGGGGATTGGAGTCTCATGTCCGCGTCGGACAATGTCACCCGTCTGGCCAGGCGCATCCAGAAGCTGAGCGGTCTGCCGCTCTGGCGGTCTCGTGAACTCGCCGGGCAGGTAAGGGTCTTCGTCAAACATCCGGTACCCGATGCCGTCACCCCGGCCCAACGGCGCTTCGAGGCCATGGTGGTGAGTGCGCTCGCCAACACGTTCCGCGATCGTCAGCGTGACGGGGCCGTACTGGGGGTCCTCTTCACCACGCACGACGGAGACGGGCTCACACTGCATCTCCACCCGGCGATGGCCGACGAGGCGGTGGGCCAACTGCTGGTCGGCCTGATGGCAACGCATCGCATGGTCGGGGGAGTCGCCGGCGTGCGATGGTCCGTCCGGAACGGACGGCTCGTGATCGAGAGCGCGATCCTCCCTGCCCGCATCACCCTGCTGCGAGCCGACGGTGCGCCGCTCGGGGTGCCCAGCGTGCTGCCGGACGAGTTCGTGGTGCCGGCCCACCGGGCCGAGGTCACCCGCGCCAACAAGTGGGACCACACCGGCGCCCCGGTCGTCCGCGATCTGCTGTGGAGCAGGCTCCTGCGTCGTCCGGCCCTACTGGACCGGGCGGCCCTCGCCCACGGAGTGGCCAACTGCTACACCCATGGCATGTCCGACCTGGTGATCGAATGGTGCTGCGGCGACAGTGTGGAGGCGGTCTTCGCCGCCATGCTGGCCCACGGCCTGGTCGACGGGCTCGATCCGGTGGGCGCCGCCGAGCTCTACAGCGCCTCGGCGACCGCCATGATCGGCGGTCGAACGGTCATCCTGAGGCGACACGGCCTCTGTGATGACGGGGACTCTCCCGATGCCCACGCGGCGGACCGGGCGGAGGCCGTCCGATGACCCCCACCGTCGCCCTGGCGGGCGCCCTGCTGTGCGGTGTGATGAGCGGAGCGATCCGCGCGTGGCGTGACGTCCTCGTGCTCCGTCGCCTGGAGCGCCTGATGACCGGTTGCACCGCCCGCCAGCGCGCCGAGGTGGCCCAGACCATCGCCGCGTCCTTCCGCCGCCCCGGCCGCCCCCAACTTCCCACTGCTACAAGGGAGGTAGACGAGGCCGACCAGTAGCCGCCCGGCGGGTCCGGCCGGGCGGCGCGGGTGGGGTGAGGCCAGGCCACCGGTTGGCGGTCTCGGGTGGGGGCGGGGTGGGAGTGGCGCCGTCCGGGCGGTGGGGCATCCGCAGGACGGCGACCGCGCCGAGGCCGACGACGGCGATGGCGATGGCGATGGCGATGGCGAGCATCAGGAGGGTGAGGAGGGTGCCCGCGGGGCATCGGCACGGGTCGAATCGATGGAGAAACCCGCACCCCCGGTGTCACCCTACGGACGGTGCTCCGGGATGACATTGTCGGGCTTGTCCAACCAGGCTGTCTGTCCGGCAGGGGTCACCGTGAGCCCGTACCTCTCGTACCCGGGGCGTCCGGTGGCCGTCCACTGGTTGTAGGCGGCCTCCACTTCGTCCCAGAGCCGCCGGGGCCCGGACTGCCGAACCTCGAACCGGGATTCCCCGGGCACGGAGTCCACGGTCGCCCAAGACGTCACGGCCGTGTCGAACAACCACCACGTCCAGCCACCGTCACCGAACTCGTGCCGCCGGTAGTACACGTCCGGCAGGGCGAGCGCGGTGGCGAACTGTGCCAACCAGTCGCCCCCGATGATCTCGGGGTCGAACTTGGTCCAGGACTGCCCGGAGCCGCCCGGCCAGTCGCCCGGAAGGTAGTCGTCCACCGAAGCAGCCTGGTAGCGCTGCTGGCGGAGCATCATGAACGTTGCCGACCGAGTGAACGGGCCGCTCGCCGTCCCGTCGTCGCCGACCGTGAGGCGCACGACTGCCCCGCCCCCGAACAATGGCGAAACGGGGCTGACGATCACACCGCCCGGCTTGGTCTGTGCGAGCCAGGCAGGCGGGATGTCCCGCAGGGACACGGTGGAGATGATCCGGTCATACGGCGCCCGGACACCCCATCCGAACGAGCCGTCCCCGCAGACGACTTCGGTGGTGTAGCCGGCGGAGCGGAGCGCCGTACGGGCTTGCGCGGTGACCTTCGCATCCACCTCGACCGTCGACACGTTCTCGGCGCCCAGGCGGTGGGACAGGAGCGCGGCGTTGTAGCCGGTGCCGGTCCCGATTTCGAGCACCCGATGCCCCGGGGCCGTGCCCAGGTCACCCAGCATCTCGACCACCATGGTCGGCATCGACGCCGACGACGTGGGCGTACTCCGGTCGGCTTCCGCGCCATCGTCCCACTGGGTGACGATCGGCACGTCGGCATAGGCCAAGTTCATCCACCGGTCGGGGTTCTCGGAACGGCTGCACTCCGTGTCGCCGCCGTTCTCGTCCGCCCAGATGGTTTCGGGAAGGAACTCGTGTCGCGGCACGGCCGCCACGGACGACACCCACTCCGCCGAGAGCGCCCCGGAGTTGACGAGCTTCGTCACCAGGGCCGCCCGCAGCGCTTCGGGGCTCCCGGGGGTCACGGCTTCTTGTGCTTCGGAGCGGGGTCGGGGTCCTTTCCGTCCTTCGACGGCTTCGGCCCGATGGCCCCACCGCCCGGCTTGGCGTGCCCGCCGCCCTTGCCGTCGCTGGGGCCGCCCTTGTTCTGGTCTCCCATGTCAGTTTCCTCTCTCGGTTCGGCTACTGGGGTTGATCAATGTGCCTGCCGTGGCAGGTTGGCGCCCCGTCCTGGCCGGTCTGACTCCGACTTTGTCAGGACGGGAGTTCATGAGCGGGGCGGACGCCCCAGGCGGTTCCTCTCGTACCGGTTTTCCACCGGCACCGGGCCCGCGCACGTGAACGACAGGTCGCTGGTCTCGGCGAAATGACCGTCCACCATCGGTTCTGTGCCTCTCGGAAGGAGCCGCCCGGCGGGTCCGGCCGGGCGGCGCGGGTGGAGTGAGGTCAGGCCACCGATTGGCGGTCGCGGGTGGGGGGCGGGATGGAAGTGGCGTCGTCCGGGCAGTGGGGCATCCGCAGGACGGCGACCGCGCCGAGGCCGACGACGGCGATGGCGAGGACCAGGAGGGTGAGCAGGGCCAGGCCGATCAGGAGTCGCACGGGGTGTCGTCCTCGGTCGCGTCGCAGTCGTAGTCGTGGGAGCGGAGGAGCGCGAGGAGGTTGACCACGGTGCTCGCCGGGGCGTTGCCGAAGCGGACGAGGACGCGGCCGTCCACCACGCTGTCGGTGGTCGCGGAGGGCCAGAGGAGACCGAACTTGCGGCCACGCTCGGCGAGTTCGACGAGCAGGTAGGCGATTTCGAGCTCGGTGTAGGTGCGCATCAGCGGGTGACCCGGCTCGATCGGGCGGTCGACGGCGCTCACGCGGCGGCGTCCAGCTCGAACCAGACGGACTTCCCGGTCCTGCGGGGCTCCGTGCCGAAGCGGTGGGTGAGCGAGCGCACGAGGTGCAGGCCCCGCCCGGAGAGGGCGAGCGGGTCGGAGTCCTCGCGCGGGGCGGGGAGGACCGGGCTCCCGTCGCTGACCGAGACGCGGAGGATGTCGCCGATGATGAGGACGACCACGACCGGCGCCGCACTACCGCCGTGGCGGTAGGCGTTGACGAAGAGTTCGAGCAGAGCGAGCTCGGCGTCGGCGACCAGGTCGGGCTTCCACCCGGCGCGCGAGGTGGCCTCGCGCAACTCCTCGCGCGGGGCCGACCAGTCAGGGGGGAGTTCGAGGGAGAACACGAAGGAACCTCCGCGGGGGCGAAATGGATCATTCATCGCCGCATACCGGCAGGCACGCCTCAGGCAACGGCGAGACCACAGGCCGCCGCACACACAGCGCACACGGCCAGCTACGCTCAGCATGGGGCCTATGTGATGCGCGACGCAACTCCTTCGCCAGAACTCGCATATATTCAAATCGAACCTGAATTCGGCGGTCAGGACTACCAGTTGTTGGTAGCGCTGGTGCCCTTCACACAGGCAGACTGGTCAACTGATAGCTCAGGAGGGGACAACATGGCAGTCTCGACCGTGCGCCGACGGAGGCTCGGCGGCATGCTGCGGAAGCTCCGTGAGGAACGGAAGCTCACCGCAGAGGTGGTCGCAGAGGCCACCGGCATGAGCCAGCCCAAGCTCACTCGGATCGAGACAGCTCACACCGCAGCCAAGATCGAGGACGTCAACAAACTCCTCGACTACTACGGATGCGACGACGAGGACTTCCGGGCAGGACTGATCGCCATCACCAAAGACGGCAGCAAGCGCGGATGGTGGCTGAGCTACCGGGATGTCCTTCACGCGACCGCCACGGATCTGATCCTGCTGGAATCGGACGCTTCGACCTTGAGGACCTACGAGCCGGCCTTCATTCCTGGACTCTTCCAAACTCCCGAGTACGCCAGGGTCGTCATCGATCGGCTTCGAACCGAGTCCGGCGGAACGGTCGAAGACATGGTTCAGGTCCGGATGGCACGGCAGTCGATCCTTACCCGGCCAAATCCGGTCCAGGTCTGGGCTGTCATCCATGAGACGGCACTGTGCGCGAACGCCAACCGTCCAGACATCATGTCGGCCCAGCTGGACAAGCTGATCTCGTTGAGTCGCCTGTCCAATGTCAACATCCAGGTCATGCCAGCAGGGGCCGCAGTTCACCCCGGAATGGCAGGTGCCTTTGCCCTGCTCGGCTTTCCCCAACGTGCGGACCTGGACGTCGTCCTCGCAGAAGGCTTGATCAGCAGCCTGTGGGTTGAGCACCCAACCGACGTGGAGATCTACCGAGCGAAGTTTCAGGAGATCACGGCTGAGGCCCTGCCGGTCGACTCATCGCTCGATTTCATCACCGCACAGAGAGACAAAGTCAAGTGACCTACTACTACCCCGACGCTTCTGCCACCGGGCTCGCCTTCCGGAAGTCAAGCTACAGCGGGGGGAACGATAACTGCGTTGAGTTCGCGTTTCTTCCCGAGTCGGTAGCGGTCCGCGACAGCAAGGATCCTTCCGGCCCTGCCCTGGCCTTCGACCGCGCGGCGCACGAGGCCTTCCTCAAGGCCATCTCCGCTGGGGAGTTCGAGTTCGGCCTCCTCTGAGCGCCAATGATGAGCGGTGGGGGCCCGACTGCAGAGCGCAGGACCCGACGACAGACATAGACCCAGCCCTAAACAGACAAAAACCGTCCGAGAGTAAACGACCGCACCGCGCCCGGCG
>NZ_JBHJWG010000021.1:40891-99310 GCF_042266305.1 Kitasatospora sp. NPDC056076 | reverse complement strand
CGCGGGGGGGTTGTTGGTGTCCGGCCCCCTCGGCGCCCAATGGCGGGGCGGGCCCCCGCGTCCCCCCCGCCCCCCCACCGCTCATCATCCTTCCTCCGGGACCTCCACGATCAGCAGCGTGCCGTGACTCCCCGCCCGCACGGCGTGCCGGGTGCCCGCAGGGATCCGGCACAGTTCGCCGGCGCCGACGGTCAGCGCCTCCCCCGCCAGCTCCAGCTCCAGGACTCCGTCGGCGACGAACAGCACCTCGGCCGTCCCGTGCGCCTCCTCCTCCAGCTCCCGGCCGTCCATCCGCAGTACCTTCACGGCCGCCGCGCCGACCCGCTCCAACACCACCGACCGCCAGGCATCCGGCAGTTGGGCGGCTTCTTCGTTCACGTCCATCAGACTCATGACCAGGGACGCTACCCGCGCCGACCGCCTCATTGGTCGACCGTTTGGCAAAACCTGCCAGGATCTCCAGGGTGAACGCCCGCGCGCTGTACGAGGCGCTACTCGACACCGACGGCCCCATCGACTCCTGGCTCGACCAGGCCGCCACGGCTGACTACCGGGCACGCCTCCACACCACCGCGGTCCCCCACGATCAGTGGTGGACCGACGACGCGGACCTCCTCGAAGAGCTCTACGCCCTCGGCCGGGTCAGCGACTTCCTCCTCCTCGACCCCCAACTCCCGCCCTACCTGAACCTCTTCACAACCCTCGGCATGACACCCATCCTCGAACAGACCCCCTTCGACCCGTTCCTGCACGAGATCACCGAGGTCGAGCAGGCCGAGGACCCGGACTCCCCCGTCGAGATCCTGGACGTCCGCCACCCCGGCCTGATGCTCGGCGAGCTGCTGTTCAACCGGGCCGGCGTCCGCGTACGAGCCGGAGCCGCCCACGCGGAGCGCGGAGTCGCCGACCGCTGGCCGCTGTTCTGGACCCACCGCCGCGCCCACCGCCCCACCCGGGACCTCTCCCAGGGCTGGGGCGGCAACTCGCAGTGGCGCACCGACTTCCGCCTCGACTACCGCACCGCCGACGGCGACCTGCTCAACGTCGCCGAGGACGCCCCGATCGACGGCCGCCCCGACCTGGCCCCGAACGCCTACGGCGGCCTCGGGCCGGACGAGCGCCTGCTCACCCCCGCCGAGCGCCGCGAACTGCTGCGCCACCGCACCCTCCTGCGCGTCCCCGCGGCCCCCGCCGCAGCCGACGCCGCGTGGGCGGCCGAGCTGTGGCCCTTCGAGTGGCGACTGCCGGACGGAATCAACGAGCCCGGATGAGCGCTGGACCACTGCACATGATCAAGCCGCTCGACAGGTGAAGACGCATGGAAGAACTCATCCGCCTCGACGACGTCGAGGAAGCCGCCGCCGGCGACGGGCACCTGCTGTGGGCTGCCCAGGGGCAGCACGACGGCCGGCTGGGCCCGGGAGTACGGGCCTGGCGGCACGGCACGGCCCTCGCCGTGGCGAGCCCGGACCTCTCCGCGCGGGACCGGCTCGCGGTCAAGGGCAGTGCCGATGACGCCGCACGGCTGGTGCGGCACGTGCTGACCGAGGTCGGACCGACCTACCGGCCCGTCGGCCGGGCGTCGTTGATCGAGTCGCTGGCCGGCACGATCCCCGGCCTGTCGCTGTTCCCCGCGTTCTACTGGATGGAGACCTCGGCCGTCCCCGACCCGCCCGCCATCGGGGTGCGGTGGCTGGACGAGGTGCAGGTGAAGGAGGCGACCTCGCTGTTCGACCGCTTCTTCCCCGACTCCTTCGCCCAGCCGGACGACGGCGGCACCCACCGCTGGGCCGGGATCGTCGACTCCCTCGACAGCGGCGCCCCGCCGGAGCCCCTGGCCGTCGCGGCCGACGTCTGGTCGGCGGCAGGTTGCGGGTTCCTGGCCGGCGTGTGCACGCACCCGGGCGCCCGTGGGCGCGGACTGGCGCGGGCCGTCTGCGGCTTCGTCCTCGGGGAGTTGGTCCACCGGTACGGGCGGGCGGCCCTCATGGTGCACGGCGGGAACCGGTCGGCGATAGCCGTGTACGAGCGCCTGGGTATGAGCAAGCGGCCCCTGGCGGGGGCCCAGGTCGTCGTCACCGCGCCGTAGGACCTCGGCGGGCCCCCTCAGGCCGCCCCGCCGTGCTCGGCGACCAGCTCGGCGAGCAGTTCGCCGAGCACGTACCGGGCGGTGCGTGCCATCCGGGGGTTGCTGTCGCGGTAGTAGTCCAGCTCCGCCAGCGCCACGGACAGCGCCCAGCCCCTCCCGCGCTCCCACTCGGCGGCGTCGGCGCCGACGGCCGTCCGGAAGGCGTCACGGGCCGACGCGGGGAGCACGTACCAGGCGGGGAGCAGGTCCACGGCCGGGTCGCCGAGGCCGGCGCAGCCGAAGTCGATGACGGCGGCGAGCCGGCCGCCCCCGTCGACCAGCAGGTTGCCGGGCTGGAGGTCGGCATGGATCCAGACCGGCGGCCCGGCGTGCTCGGGCGCGCCAAGCGCCGTCTTCCACAGGGCGGTTACCGCTGCCGCGTCCACTTCACCCGCCAGCGCCGCGAGCGCCCGCCGGACCGCCGCGTCCCGCGCGGCCAGCGTCTCGCTGCGGTAGGAGGCCGGGGCGCCCGCCGGGTCGGCGCGGCGCATCGCGGTCACGAACCCGGCCAAGTCCGCTGCCAGCAGGTCCGGTTGGCGTTCGTCCCCGGCCGCCGGGTTGGCCCCGTCCAGCCAGCGCAGCACCGACCACTCCCACGGGCAGCCGTCGACCGGCTCCCCCAGGGCCACCGGAACCGGTACGGCGACGGGGAGTTCGGGGGCCAGCCGGCGCAGCCAGGTGTACTCCTTGCCGATGTCCTCGACCGCCCCGGGGATGCGCGGGATCCGCACCACCAGCTCGGCGCCGAGCCGGAACATCGCGTTGCTGGTCCCGGCCGAGTCCACCGGCTCGACCGGCAGGCCGGCCCACCGCGGGAACCGCGCGGCCACCATCCGGCGGACCAGTTCCTCGTCGACGTCCAGTTCGTCCGCGTGCATCTTCCGGGGCATGGCGCCCGACCCTGCCAGCACCGACCGCCCCCGGCAAGCGAATTACCAGGGCACGACCTGTCCCGCCGGCCCTGGCAACCCGGCAACCGGTTCAGGCCTCGCCCCCGCCGGCCCCGCCCCGCCAGACGCCGGTACGGATCCACCGCCTGCCGAGCCCGCCGGCCACGAAGGGGCCGACCAGCACGGACAGCATCCACAGCCCCTCGCTGGCGGGCGAGTAGATGTAGTAGTGCCATCGATCCGGAAGCAGCAACGGCAGCAGGAGCAACGTGACGAGCGCCCCCCAGGTCGCCATCCAAACGATCACCGCGCGCGCCACGACGTCCATGCGCCCCCCTCGGACGTTATTTGAACGCGTTCAATATAGCCGAGGATCGCGCTCGCTCAGCCCCGGACCGCGAGGTCCTGACTGCCCAGGACCTTGAGCAGCCGCAGGGCCGAGTGCGAGGGCGTGCCGGGGGCGGCGGTGTAGAAGATCGTCCACTGGTCGCGGTGCGGGTCGTGCAGGGCCTCGCAGTCGAGGTCGAGCGGGCCGACCACCGGGTGCAGGAGGCGCTTGGTCGTCGAGCGGCGCATCTCGACGTCCTGGCGCGCCCACAGCTCGCGGAACTCCTCGCTGGCCGCGAGCAGCCGGTCGACCAGGCGGCGCAGGCTGCTGTCGGCGGGGTAGCGGGCGGCCGCGGAGCGAAGGTCGGCGACCGCCCGGCGGCCGAACACGGCCTGGCCGGCCGGGTCCTGGAGGGCGCGGGTGTCCGGGTCGGTGAAGAAGCGCCAGATGAGGTTGCGCTCGCCGGGCGGCAGCGCGGAGAAGTCGCCGAGCAGTGCGGCCGCCATCGCGTTCCAGGCGAGGACGTCGCGGGCGGCGCTGCAGACCATCGCCGGGGTGTCGTCCAGCCGGTCGAGCAGGTGCAGCACGCCGGGCCGGACGTCGCGGGGCAGCGCGGTCGGCGGCAGCGGCGCCTCGCCGACCAGGTGGTGCAGGTGGGCCGTCTCGTCCGCGGACAGCCGCAGCGCCCGGCTGATCGCCCCGATCATCTGCCGCGACGGGCGCGGCCCCCGACCCTGTTCGAGCCGGATGTAGTACTCCACCGACATGCCCGCGAGCTGCGCGACCTCCTGCCGGCGCAGGCCCGGGGTACGGCGCCGCCCGCCGTCCGGGAGGCCGACGTCGGTGGGCTGGATGCGGGCGCGCCAGCGCCGCAGGAAGGCGGCCAGCTCCGCCCGGTCCACGTGTTCCACGCCCCCAGTCTGGCCCGCCCGCCGCACGCCGACCATGGCACTCCCGGTACCACCCTCGACAGTGCTCTCCCGGCCCGGCCGCCGCCCGGCCAGAGTCGGGGCATGACCACGAACCGCATCGTCCTGATCACCGGCGCCAACAAGGGCATCGGCCTCGCCACCGCCACCGAACTCGCCCGCGCCGGGCACACCCTGCTGCTCGGCGCCCGCGACCCCGAGCGCGGCGCCGCGGCCGCCGCCGGCCTCACCGCCCAGGGCCTGACCGCCCGCGCCGTCCGCCTGGACGTCACCGACCCGGCGAGCGTCACCGCCGCGGCCGCACTGGTCGACGCCGAGTACGGGCGGCTGGACACCCTCGTCAACAACGCCGGGATCACCCGGGACCTCGGCACCACCCCCGAGAGGCTGCCCCTGGACGACCTGCGCGCGACCTACGAGACCAACGTCTTCGGCGCCGTCACCGTCATCAACGCCATGCTGCCGCTGCTGCGCCGCTCCCCGGCCGCGCTGATCGGCAACGTCTCCAGCGGCCTCGGCAGCTCCTCCGTCCTCGCCGACCCGGACACCCCGGTCGGCGAGTACGCGGCGCTGCTCGGCTACAACACCTCCAAGGCCGCGCTGAACGCCGTCACCCTGGTCTACGCCCGCACCCTGCGCGCCGAGGGGATCAAGGTCAGCGCCCTGGAACCGGGCCACTGCGCGACCGACATCAACGACCACTCCGGCCCGTCCGACGTCCAGGAGGGCGGCCGCCGGATCGCCCGCCAGCTCGGCGCGGCGCTGACCGCGCCCACCGGCCAGTTCTTCCACCCCGAGGGCGGCACCTACCCCTGGTGAACCGCCCCGGCGGCGATCAGCGCGGGCAGCTCGCGCATGTCCCGGAACACCACCGTGCCCGGCCCGGCGAGCCGCTCCGCCGCCGTGACGCCGCCCGCGTAGCCGAGCGCCCGCATCCCGGCGGCGCGGGCGGCCGCCACCCCGGGGCCGCTGTCCTCGACCACCACGCAGGCGGCCGGGTCGACGCCCATGCTGCGCGCGGCGTGCAGGAACAGGTCGGGCGCGGGCTTGCCGCGCTCGACCTCGGTGGCGCTGTGGATCCGGCCCTCGAAGCGCCCGTACAGCCCGGTCCGGCCCAGCGTGTGCCGCATCTTCTCGTGCGTGCCACTGGACGCCACGCACATCGGCAACCCGAGCTCCGCCAGGGCGTCCAGCGCCTCCGGCAGCCCGTCCACCGGCGTCAGCCCGGCGTCCACGGCCTCGGCGTGCAGCTCGCGGAACCGCTTGTCGAACAGCGTCGCGGCCTCCTCCCCGAGCCGCTCCGCCAGCATCGCGTGGTTGGCCGCCTCGGACCGGCCGACGAACTTCTCGACCACCTCGGCCTCGGTGAGCGGCCAGCCGAGCTCGGCGGTCAGCTGCCCGACCACGCGGACGGCGATGATCTCGCTGTCCACCAGGACGCCGTCGCAGTCGAAAATCACCAGGTCTATCGGTTCGATCATCCGCTCAGCATAGGGCGGGCCCGGTAACGGCCAGGGGCCCGGCGGCCGTAGCCGCCGGGCCCCTGAGCCGACTGTGCGTCAGCCGGTCTGGACGGAGGTGTCGTCGATCACGAAGCTGGTCTGCAGCGAGGAGTCCTCGGTGCCGGTGAACTTCACGGTGACGCTCTGGCCCGCGTAGGCCGAGAGGTCGAAGGTGCGCTGCTGGTAGCCGGCCGCGGCGTCCACGTTCGAGTAGGTCTTGAGCGTGGTGCCGTTGACCGAGACGGCCAGCTTGTCGTACGCGGTGCTGCCGGTCTCGGCGGTGTCGATGTGCAGCCAGAAGCTCAGCGTCGCCTTGCAGCCCGCCGGGATGCTCACCGTCTGGGACAGCGTGTCGGTGTGGGTGCTGCCGTAGCCGTCCAGGTACGCCTTCCAACTACCACCGTGCGACGGCTCGGACGAACCGTTGTCGATCACACCGCTCGAAGCCGTCCACGGCGACGCCGTCCCGGTCTCGAAGCCCGGGTTGCCGAGCAGCTGCGCCGGGGTGCAGGAACCGCCGCCACCACCGGTGACCGTCCAGGCGAAGCTGGTGCCGGCCGACTTGCCGGCCGCGTCGGTGACGGTGACGGTGACGCTGGAGCTGCCCGCGGTGGAGGCGGTGCCGGAGATCAGGCCGGTCGAGGAGTTGATCGACAGGCCGGCGGGCAGGCCGGTCGCGCTGTAGGACAGCGGGGCGGTGCCGCCGGAGGCGCTGATCTGCAGGTTGACCGAGCCGCCCACCGCGGTGGACTGGTCACCGGGGTTGCCCACCGAGACGGCGGCGCCGGCCGGCTTGGTGAGCAGGCAGCCGGGCACGGTGAGGTCGACGGTCCGGGCGGAGTTGACGCAGGTGGTGAACCAGTAGGTCTCCTCCCCGTAACTCTGGCCCTTGAAGGCCTTGGTGGAGCCGTCGGCGGCGACCTCACAGGGGTTGTTGAGGGTGCACATCTCCCCGTCGTCGTTGCCGGTGTTGTTGATGCCGACGATCCGCCCGCTCGCGGAGTCGATGATCGGCGAACCGGAGGTGCCGTGGGTGGTGTTGCAGCCGGAGCTGTAGCGCAGCGAGTCGTGCCAACTCCACTGGTCCTCGCGCAGGGTGGGCACGAACCCGTTGACGGAGCAGTTCCACACCTGCTTCCAGTACGAGGACGGTATGTACATCGACGAGCCGTCGACCGGGTGGGCGTCGTTGATGGTGAGGGCGGTGGCGCCGTACTTGGAGGTGATCGAGGCGAAGGTGTCGGTGAGTTCGTAGAGGGCGACGTCGGTGCCGGTCATCGTCGCGTAGATCACCTTGTCGCCCTGGACGGTGCCGAGGCTGTTGCCCGCGCCGTCCAGCAGGGTGCCGCTGCGGCTGGCGCTGACGTTCTGGATGACCTGGCCGTAGGGGGGCATGGACGGCAGGCAGTGCCCGTTGGTGAGCATCATGGCCCGGTCGCCGGAGGCCGAGGTGGGGAACCGGACGAGCGAGGCGGAGCAGTCGTCCAGGGCGATGGTCGACGTCAGGTCGGCGGCCTGGACGGCGTGGGCGGGGGCGGCGGCGAGGACCAGCCCTCCGGCGACGACGGCGCTCGCACCGGCCATCGCGACAAGTCTCTTGAACATGGCTCTCCTTGTGGGGGATCGCGGGCCGCCCGGCTGGTCGCCGAGGCCCACGCCCGCACGAAAGTGCCATGGTCACTTCAAGCGGTCAACAGTTCCCGCACAACTCGCCACCCCAGGGGCCGGGTTGTGCCATCGTTTGGCAACAACCCGTCCTGGTATGCCCGTTACGGGACGAGTCGGCGAAGGTCACGGCTGCGGCGCGGAGTTCACCGTCTGCCCCTGGACCTTGGCGTAGCCCTGGCTCCCGTCCCCCGGCCCGAGATCGACCTTCCACTTCGTCCCGGCCGGCTTGAAGGTGTACTGGTCCTGGTACTTGATGAAATCGCAGTCCTGCGTGAACTGCTTCGCCTCGGAGTCCCAGTCCACCCCGGTGGTCAGGTAGAAGTCGTACGAGCCGGCCTCGACGCCCTCGATGCCGGTCCGCCGCCCCTTCGCCGCGAACACCGAGGCCACCGACTTGCCGTTCACGGCGAGCGTGAAGACGGCGTCGTCCGGACTGTCGTTGTTGAGCTCGACCGAGCCGCTGCCGTCCTTCGCGCCCTCCCGGACCATCGTGCCGTTCTCCAGGGTCCGCGGCTTCGCCGGCGGCTTGGGGAACTCCGGGACGGTCAGGGCGGTCCGGTAGCCGGCGGCCGTCAGCTTGGCCAGGGCCGCCGAGACACCGGACAGCCCCTGGCCGCCGCCGAGTCGCGCCTGGGCGGCCCCGACCGTGCAGAGCTTCCGCTTCACCAGATCGGACCGCAGAGCCGACGACTCGGCGGAGAGCGCGGTCAGGCCGTTCACCAACTCGGTGCGCGCCGCCTCGGCCTCACCCGGCGTGCCGGCGGCGTTCAGACTCCGGACAGCACGGCCGGCGTTGGACTCGACGGTGCCGAGCGCGGAGTCGAGATCGGGCTTGGTCGTGGCCGCGGCCGCCTTCCCCAGGCCGGTGTTGATCGGCGCCAGCGCCTGATCGAGCACCGAACCGTACGGCGTCGGCGTGGCACTCGGCGCCGCCGTACCACCCCCGCCACCGCCCGAGCACGCCGCCAACAGCAGCACCGCGCCGACGACCAGACCGGACCTGCCCACGGACCCCGATAACGTCACAACCCCACCCCGATGACACCGTGCGCACACTCCGTGCACAGACGGGCCACATGCTGCCGAGCACGAACCGTCCCGGTCAAGCGGTTTCGGACAGCCGCCGGAAGGGCCGCCCGGCCGGGCGCTACAGCTGCGGGAAGGAGTTCGGGTCCACGTCGTTGGTCTCGGCGTTGCCGTCGACCACCGGCTGGAGGGTGATCGACCAGGACGTCGAGGTGCGGCCGGTCTCGTACGGGAAGGTGTCCTCGAACTTGGTGAACGCGCAGCTCCGGGTGAAGGACTTGGCCGCGGAGTCCCAGTCCGCCCCTTGGGAGACGTAGACGTCGTACGTCCCGTCCTCCACGCCCTGGACGGCGGCCTTCTGTCCCTTGGCCACGAACATCGAGTGCACCGCCTTGCCGCCCAGCACGAGCGAGACGACCGCGTCCGCCTTGCTGCCGTTGTCGACCTTGAACTCGCCGTAGCCGTGCAGCTTCCCCTTGCTGATCATCGTGCCGTTGTCCAGCGAGCGGGACTGCTGCTTGGGCAGCTGGGGGACGGTGAGGTTCGCCGCGTAGCCGGCCGCCGTCAGTTTCGCCAGGACCGCCGGTACGGACTTCAAGCCCTCGCCCGCGCCCAGCTGGGCCTCGGCCGAGTCCAGTGCGCAGACGTTCCGGGACTTGATGCCGAGACGGACATCCGTCGCGTCGGACTGGAGCACGCTCAGCGCGTTCGCCAGGTCGTGCCGGTCCCCGGTGACCGCGGCGGGGGCGTCCGCCACGTTCAGCGCCCTGGAGGCGTCGTGCGCGGCGGTGCTGAGGGCGCTCATCACGGCCTCGAGGTCGCTCAGGTTCTTGGCCCCGGGGATCCGGGCGAGCGCGTTGTCGACCGGCTCGATGTTCTTGCTGAGCACCGGGCCGAACGCCACCGCGCTCGTCGTGGCCCCGGGCCCGGGCCTGCCCGCCGTCGTTCCGCCCGAGCACGCCGCGAGCAGCAGCGCCGAACCGATGGCCAGGCCGGCCTTGCCGATGGACTTCATGACCCCACCCCATGTCACCCGGCACGCGCACCGCGCGCACACCCCGCGACATGGTCCCGAGTACGAACCACCCCGGTCAATCCGTTTCCGGCGACCACCCGCGGGGGCCGTCCCGCCCCGCCCGGCGGGGTCGACGCCGGGGTCAACTACGATCGGGCACGTGCTCAGCCTCACCGGACTCCCCCTCCAGGTCATCACGTCGGTCATCGCGATCGTCGTCTTCGCCGCCACCATGTGGTTCTGGCCCAAGTTCGGCGGCAAGGGCTGGAAGTCCTGGCTGGGCCGGATCGGCGCCTTCCTGGCCACCCAGCTGTCGGTGCTGGCCGCGATGGGCCTGATCGCCAACAGCTACTTCGGCTTCTACAGCTCCTGGACCGACCTGCTCGGCACCAGCGGCGGCCTCGGCACGGTGGTCGACCACCAGCCGAACGCCTCCGGGGTGTCCGTCACCGGCGAGCAGAAGTTCTACTCGTCCCAGGGTTCGGAGCCGGACCGCTCCGGGATGATCCAGAAGGTCGACGTCAAAGGGGCCGGCACCGGCCTGAGCACCGAGGCGTACGTCTACCTGCCGCCGCAGTACTTCCAGCCGGGCTTCGCCAAGCAGCGCTTCCCGATGGCCGTGGTGCTGACCGGCTACCCGGGCACCCCGGAGAAGCTGATCTCGCTGATGCAGTACCCGGCGTCCACCCTCGACGCCATCGAGCAGAAGAAGCTGCCGCCGACCATCCTGGTGATGACCCGCCCCACCCTCGTCGACAACCGGGACACCGAGTGCGTCGACGTGCCGAACGGCCCCCAGGTCGAGACCTTCTTCACCAGCGACCTGCCCAAGGCCCTCGCCACCACCTACCGGATCGGCACCGACCCCTCCAACCGGGCCGTGATCGGCAACTCCACCGGCGGCTACTGCGCGCTCAAGTTCGCCCTGCGCAAGCCCGACTCCTACCCGGCCGCGGTCGCGCTCTCCGGCTACTACAGCGCCGCCCACGACCCGACCACCGGCGACCTGTTCGGCGGCAACGACAAGCTCAAGCAGGAGAACGACCTGCTGTGGCGGCTCAAGAACCAGCCGGCCGCCCCGGTCTCGCTGCTGCTGACCACCGCGAACGACGAGAACAACTACGACGACACCAAGGCCATGGTCGCCGCCTTCAAGGCGCCCACCAAGATGTCCACGATCACCCTGGACACCGCCGGCCACAACTTCCACACCTGGACCCGGGAGATCCCCCCGGCCCTGGAGTGGCTGGGCAAGCACATCACCATGCCTGCCGCCGCCTGAGCGGCCCGACGGAACCAGCGGCCCGACGGGACGAGCGGCCCGACCGCCCGAGCCCGACCGGACGAGAGCCCCCTAAGCCCGCCGCCGCACGGGTGAAACCGGGCAGATCACACCCGCCTCACAGCCGTATCTCACGGTTCTCTCAGCCACGCCACGCACGGTATGGCGCATGACCACGAGCAGCTACTCCCCTCCGGCCGGCGATCCGTGGCCCGAGGCCGCGAACTACCCGCCACCGGAGGCGCCGCGGCCGGACCCGGCGCCGCTCTTCCCCGAGCAGCCCCTGCCGACGACCGGCCCCAAGGGCCCGGCCTCCTGGTCCGGACGGCTGCGCACCCTCCCGGCCCGCGCCTGGCGCGGGCGCGCGGACGACCCGCGCTGGGTGCGCCCGGCCCTGCTGGCGCTGATGGCCGCGACGGTCGTGCTCTACCTGTGGGGCCTGGGCGCCTCCGGCTGGGCCAACGCCTTCTACTCGGCGGCCGTGCAGGCCGGAAGCCAGAGCTGGAAGGCCTTCTTCTTCGGCTCCTCCGACGCCGGCAACTTCATCACCGTCGACAAGCCCCCGGCGTCCCTGTGGCCGATGGCGCTGTCGGTGCGGCTGTTCGGCCTCTCCTCCTGGTCGATCCTGGCCCCGCAGGCGCTGATGGGCGCCGCCACCGTGGGCGCGCTGTACGCGACGGTGCGCCGCCGCTTCTCCCCGCTCGGCGGCCTGCTGGCGGGCGCCGCGCTGGCGCTCACCCCGGTCGCGGCGCTGATGTTCCGCTTCAACAACCCGGACGCGCTGCTGGTGCTGCTGCTGACCCTGGCCGCGTACGGGATGGTGCGGGCGGTCGAGACGGCGAGCACCCGCTGGCTGCTGTTCACCGGCGCGATGTTCGGCTTCGCCTTCCTCACCAAGACGCTGGCGGCCTTCCTGATCCTGCCCGCGTTCGCGGTGATCTACCTGGTCGTGGCGCCCACCGGCTTCTGGCGGCGGCTGCGGCAGACCCTGCTCGCGGGCGTGGCCGTGGTGGTCGCCGGCGGCTGGTGGGTGGCGGTCGTGGAGCTGCTGCCCGCCTCGGCCCGCCCGTACGTCGGCGGCTCGCAGGACAACGACTTCCTGTCGCTGACCTTCGGCTACAACGGCCTCGGCCGGGTCGACGGCAACGAGCGCGGCAGCGTGGGCGGCGGCGGCCGGATGCCCGCCGGGCTCGACCTGCCGGGCGGCGCCGGGCACAACCGGGGCTGGGGCCAGACCGGCATCACCCGGCTGTTCGGCAGCGACATCGGCGGGCAGATCGCCTGGCTGCTGCCGGCGGCGCTGATCCTGCTCGTGGTCGGCCTGTGGGCGACCCGCCGCTACGCCCGTCCGGACACGGCCCGCGCGGCCTTCCTGGTCTGGGGCGGCTGGCTGGTCTCCACCGCGCTGATCTTCAGCTTCATGTCCGGGATCTTCCACCAGTACTACACGGTGGCGCTGGCCCCGGCCGTCGCGGCGCTGTTCGGCATGGGCGTGGACGGCCTGTGGCGGGCCCGGCACCGGCTGCCGTACGCGCTGCTGCTGGCCGGCGTGCTCGCGGTGACGGCCGGGTGGGCGTTCGTCCTGCTCGGGCGCAGCTCCGACTTCCTGCCCTGGCTGCGCTGGGCGGTGCTGGTCGGCGGACTGGCGGCCGCGGGGGCGCTGGTCGCCGGGCAGGTGGCGGGCCGGGTCTCCGGACGGACGGGCGCGCGGATCGCCTCGGTGGCGGGCCTGGTGGGCCTGGCGGCGGCGCTCGGCGGTCCGGCCGCGTACGCGGTGGACACCGTGGGCACCGCGCACAACGGCTCGATCATCACGGCCGGTCCGTCCGTGAAGGGCGCGGGCTTCGGGCCGGGCTCCTTCGGCAAGGGCGGCAAGGGCGGCCGGGGCTTCCCCGGCGGCTTCGGCGGCGGCCAGGGCGGCCAGGGTCAGGGCGGCCAGGCCGGCCAAGGTGGTCAGGGCGGTCAGGGCGGCTTCGGCGGACGGGGTGGCCAGGGCGGCCACGGCTTCCCGGGCGGTCAGAACGGCCAGGGTGGCCAGGGCGGTCAGGGCGGCTTCAACGGCGGCTCCGGCCGGGGCGCCGACGGCACCGCCCCCGGCGGCCGCCACGAGCGCGGCGCGGGCGGGTCCACCGGCTCCGGTGGCGCCTCCGGTACGCCCGGCTTCCCCGGGTTCCCCGGCGGCGGCCAGGACCCCGAGGGCGCGGGCGGCCCCGGCGGCTTCGGCGGCGGCACAGGCGGCGGCATGGGCGGCCTGCTCGGCGGCACCAAGGTGAGCGACGAGGCGAAGTCCCTGCTCTCGCAGGACTCCGGCCAGTACACCTGGGCGGCCGCCACCACCGGTTCGCAGAACGCCGCGAGCTACCAACTCGCCACCGGCAAGCCGGTGATGGCGCTCGGCGGCTTCAACGGCACGGACCCCTCGCTCAGCCTGGCGGGCTTCCAGAAGTACGTCCAGGAGGGCAAGGTGCACTGGTTCATCGGCGGCGGCTCGCACCGCGGCTTCGGCGGCGCCGGCGGGGCGGGCGGCGAGGGCGCCGAGGGCGACCAGCAGACCGAGTCGGCGCAGATCGAGGCCTGGGTGACCAGCCACTTCACCGCCAAGACGGTCGGCGGCACCACCTTCTACGACCTGACGGCCCCGAAGGCCTGATCCGGTCGGTCCGACCCGGGCTCCGGGAACCCTGGCCCGGAGCCCGAACTCCCCAGGGGGCGTGCCGCGTTCGCGCGGTACGCCCCCTTTCGCATGCCCCTTTCGCATGCCCCTTTCGCCTGCACCTTCGCCTGCCCCTCTCACGGGTCCCTCTCACGGGCCCGTCCCACGGGCCCCCCACGGGCCCCCCACGGGCCCCCCACGGGCCCGGCCCGACGCCCCGTCAGTCGGAGCCGCAGCGCGCCCCAGCGGCCGGCAGCACCCCGTCCACCAGGTAGGCCTCGGCGGCGTCGCGCGCGCAGGAGCTGTGGTACCAGGACATGTGCCCGTCGCCGTCGCGGGTGAGCAGCACGCCGTGCTGCAACCCGGCCGCCATCCGCTGCGCCCACACGTAGGGGGTGATCGGGTCCTCCGTCCCGCCGATCACCAGGATCGGGGCGCTGCCGGGCGCCGTCACGGTGTGCGGCCGCTCGGTGGAGCGGTACGGCCAGGGGCGGCAGTCGGGTTCGAGCAGGGCGATCCGGGTGTCGTGGCGGCTGGTGAGCGGGGCCCGGGCGGCGAGGTCGGCGAGGGAGGTGCGCAGGTCGGCGTCGCTGGGGGCGAGCGGGGCGTCGGCGCAGTGGATGGCTGCGAAGGCGTCCGCGGAGTTCTCGTAGTGGCCGTCGTCGTCGCGGCCGGCGTTGCCGTCGGAGAACCGGAGCAGTTCGTCGCCCTCGCCGCGGGTGAGCGCGGGGTCGAGGGCGGAGCGCAGCCGGGACCAGCTGCCGTGGCCGTCGGCGAGGGTGTCGATGACGACGCCCCAGCCGAGGGAGGCGGTGACGGTGCGGCCGTCGTGGGTGGGCAGCGGGTGGTCCTTGAGGCCGTCGAGGAAGTCGGCGAGCCGCCCGGGGGCGGCGGCCGGGTCGGTGCCGAGCGGGCAGTCGGCGCCCTCGGCGGTGCAGGCGGTGGCGAAGGCGCGGAAGCCGGCCTCGGTGGCGGCGGCCTGTTCGACGTCGAGGTGCATCAGGTCGGTGCTGCGTTCGACGGCGCCGTCGAGGACGAGCCGACCGGTGCGGTCGGGGAACTCCTCGGCGTAGAGGACGCCGAGGTAGGTGCCGTAGGAGAGGCCGAGGAAGTCGAGCTTGCGCTCGCCGAGGGCGCTGCGCAGCACGTCCATGTCGCGGGCGCTGTTGCGGGTGCCGAGGAACGGCAGGATGTCGGCGTACTTGGCCCGGCAGGCGTCGGCGAGGACCCGGCCGCGGTCGTAGGCCGGGTCGTCGGTGCGCATCGACTGCTCGCGGGTGCGGTCGTCCAGGCAGTCGATCGGCAGGGTGGCGCCGGAGCCGCGCGGGTCGAAGCCGACCACGTCGAAGCGGTCGCGCATCGGGCCCTGGCCGTCCTTCCAGCCCCGGGCCATGTTGGCACCGGAGTTGCCGGGCCCGCCGGGGTTGACCAGCAGGGCGCCGATCCGGTGGGCGGGGTCGGCGGCGGGCACCCGGGCGACGGCGACGTCGATGCTGCGGCCGCCGGGGTCGGCGTAGTCCAGCGGGGCCTTGAGGGTGGCGCACTGGACGGCGGTTGCGGCCGCCTCCGCGCCGTCGGCGCCCGCGTCGCCGCCCGCGCCGTCGCAGGGTGCCCAGGCGAGCCGCTGGTCGTAGTACGCCTGCAGGGCCGGGGAGGCGCTGGTGGGCGCCCGCTCGGCGAGCGGCGGGCGACTGGTCGGCGCGGCCGCGGGGCGTGCGCCGCCGGGGCCGGAGCAGCCGGCGGCCAGGGCGAGGAGCAGTGCGGCGAGGGCGGGCAGGG
This sequence comes from Kitasatospora sp. NPDC056076, assembly GCF_042266305.1. Lineage (NCBI taxonomy): Bacteria > Bacillati > Actinomycetota > Actinomycetes > Kitasatosporales > Streptomycetaceae > Kitasatospora > Kitasatospora sp. NPDC056076. The sequence goes on along the minus strand of NZ_JBHJWG010000021.1, from coordinate 84,110 downwards.
CGCGTCGCCGCAGGCGGGGGGTCATCGGGGGCACCGCCCACGAATACCATCCGGGGCACCGCCGGGGCATCTCGCCCGCTGCCCCCGGCCGCCTCCTTGGCACTTCCTTAGCGCCGCCGCGCCGGCGCGCCGCTGCGCGACCGCGAGGTACGACCGGCGAAGGAGGATCGTTTCCTCACCCGCCGCACTGCTGGAGCATCGCCTTCTTGTCCGCCTCGGTGACCGGCAGCTGGTACTTGAGCGAGACCTGGGCGAAGCGCACCGCGTACGAGCAGCGGATCTCGGCGTTGGCGGGCAGCCAGTCGGCCGGGCCGGAGTCGCCCTTGGAGGCGTTCTGCGAGCCGTCGGCGGGGATCAGGTTGAGCGGGTCGTTGGCGATCCGGACCCGCTTGGCCTTGTCCCACTTGGCGGCGCCCATCTGCCAGTCGTAGGACAGCGGCATCACGTGGTCGATCTGGATCTTCGACGCCTGCTGCTTGGTCCACTCGACGGTCCGGCCGGTGTACGGGTCGTGGATGGTCATCGCGGTGACCACGCAGTCCGAGCCGTCCTTGCGCTCGACACCGCTGCCGTCGCGGGCCAGCAGGTCGTTGCGGGTGTCGCACTTGTTGCCGCCGTACGGGACGCCCTCGACGCTGTCCGTCCAGGCGGGGCCGAACTCGTTGCGGTCGTAGCCGTCCTTGGGGCCGGTACGGGCGGTGGCCACCTTGGCGATCAGCTCCCGGCCCGCCTTCTGCTCCTCCGGGGTGGTCAGCGGCGCCAGGCCGGGCTTGGTGCCGTCCGGGTTCTGCAGCGGGCTGGTGCCGGTGCCGACGGCGGACGGTCCGGACCCGCCCGGCGACTTCCCGCCGCGGCCCTCGACCAGCCAGCCGACCAGGGCGAGCAGGCATATCAGGAACACGGTGGCGGCGGACAGCCAGGTACGGCGGGCGGGCACGGAGAACTCCCGGGATCAGGGGCGGGTTGACGGCGAACCAGCAGACCAGCCACCCCAAGAGAAGGTCAAGCCGACGCCACGGGGAGCCCAGGAGCATGTCGAAGCTCACACTCCGTCGACTCCGGCCGCCCGGGCCCCATCCGGGTCCCCGTCACCGTCCCCGCCCCCGTCCCCGCCCGCGTCCCCGCCCCCATCCCCGTCCGCGCCCGGGAGTTCAGCCCCCGATCGCCGACATCGGCCGGTCCGGCCGGACGAACCCGGCGCTGCCGATGGCGTGTCCGGGCCCCTTGCCCGTCACCGAGGCCCGCCAGGCCTCCTCGATCCGCCCGTCGTCCGCGCCCCCGCGCAGCAGCGCGCGCAGGTCCGACTCCTCGGTCGCGAACAGGCAGTTGCGCAACTGCCCGTCGGCCGTCAGCCGGACCCGGTCGCAGCCCCCGCAGAACGGCCTGGTGACGGAGGCGATCACCCCGATCACCGTGTCCGTCCCGGCGACCCGCCACTCCTCCGCCGGGGCGTTGCCGCTGCGCCCGACCGGCACCAGGTCGAAGCGATCGCCGAGCCGGGCCAGCACCTCCTCGGCCGTCACCATCGCGGCGCGGTCCCAACTCCCCTGCGCGTCCAGGGGCATGGACTCGATGAAGCGCATCCGGTAGCCGTGTTCGACGGCGAAGGCCGCCAACTCCGGTATCTCGTCGTCGTTCACGCCGCGCACCGGCACGGCGTTGACCTTCACCGGGTCCAGCCCGGCCGCCTTCGCCGCCGCCAGGCCCGCGAACACGTCGGCGATCCGGTCCCGCCGGGTGAGCTCCGCGAACCGGTCCGCGCGCAGCGTGTCCAGGCTGACGTTCACCCGCCCCAGCCCGGCCTCCCGCAGCGCGACCGCGGTCCGGGCCAGACCGATCCCGTTGGTGGTCAGCGACAGCTCCACGCCCAGCGCGGCCAGCCGCCCGACCAGGCCCGGCAGCCCCCGCCGCAGCAGCGGCTCCCCGCCGGTCAGCCGCACCGAGCGCACCCCCAGGCGCTGCGCCGCGATCCGCACCAGCCGCACCACCTCGTCGTCCCCGAGCGTGTCCGCCCGGGGCAGCCAGTCCAGCCCCTCGGCCGGCATGCAGTACGTGCAGCGCAGGTTGCAGCGATCGGTCAGGGAGACCCGCAGATCGGTGTGGACCCGTCCGAAGCGGTCCACCAGCGGGCGCGGTGCGGTGTTCATCGCCCCAGTACAGGGGCAAGCGGGCCGCAGGACCAGCGGCCGAACCGCCGGGGACCGCCCGCGACCTGCGCCTTCGCCTTGTGGATTCGTACAAGCGCCGAACGGCTGCGCGACCGGGCCCCGACCGGGCAGGCTGGGCGCATGCAGACCACACCGCCCGCCGTCCCGGCCCTCGTCCTCGCCGCCGGGGGCGGACGCCGGCTCGGCGGGCGGCCCAAGGCGCTGATCCGGTACGCGGGCCGGCCGCTGGTGGAGCACGCGGTGGCCACCGTCCGGGCCGGCGGCTGCCCCGACGTCACCGTGGTGCTGGGCGCGGACCGCGAGCGGGTGCGCTCCACCGCGCACCTGCCGGGCTGCCGGCTGGTCGCCAACCCGGACTGGGCCGAGGGCATGGGCTCCTCGCTGCGGGCCGGACTGGCCGCACTGCCGCCGCGGGCCCCGGCGGTGCTGGTGATGCTGGTGGACACCCCCGGCGTCACCCCGGCCGCGGTCGCCCGGCTGCTGGCCGCGCACCGGGCCGGCGCCGACCTGGCCGCCGCGGCGTACGGCGGACGGCGCGGACACCCGGTGCTGATCGGCGCGCGGCACTTCGCCGAGGCCGCCGAGGGCGCGTCCGGGGACGCCGGGGCCCGCGCCCTGCTGGCGGCGCACGCCGGGGAACTCGTCCTGGTCGAGTGCGCGGACGTCGCCGTCCCCGACGACCTGGACACCCCCGCCGACCTGGCCCGCTGGTCCGTCGACCGACCACCCCGCTGACGCCGGCCGCGCATCCTCCCCGCGGAGGGGCCTGGCCTCGCCCGTACCGGCGACCGGCCCCTGATCCGTCCCTGATCCGTCCCTGAGGATTGCCCCATTCCGCGCCCGAAGCCGGACGTTTCGGGGAGCATGGGAACCAACCACCCCGACCCGACACCGACGGACGGAGCCCGCGATGGCAGGACTGCCCGACGACTTCACCGGACACGACCCCGCGCGGTCGGGGCCGGGGGCGGGCGGTGGCGCCCGGGCGATCCGCTGCCCCGCCTGCCGCCGCGAGCACCTGTACGAGCCGCCGTCGCTGCCGTGTCCGTGCGGCGCCTCGCTGAAGGTCCCGCTGCTGCGCGGCGGGGTGCCGGTCCAGGTGCGGTTCCGCTCCTGGGAGGACTCCTGGCTGAGCATGCGCTGCCCGCACTGCGGCCGCTCCGACCAGTGGCCGCAGCCCGAGTTCACCTGCAACTGCGGCGCCACCGTCCGCCTCCCGGTGGACCGCACCACCCGGCTGGGCGGCGGCACCGCCGGCCCGCTCGCCGCCCCCGGCCCGCAGAGCGCCCGCCCCTACCCGGCGCACCCGGTGAACGCCCCGGTGCCCGCCCCGCCCGCGCAGGGCGGCGGCCCCGCCGGACGCCCCAGGCCGTTCCGCCACCGCGCCCCGTTCCGCCCCCACCCGGTGCGCACCTCCCAGGACGCGGTGTTCACCGCCGCCCGCTACCTGGAGTGGCTCGGCTTCGACGACCTGGAGCTGACCGAGGCCCAGGAACGCGACGGGGTCACCCTGCTGGGCGGCCGGATGGTCGCCCAGGTCGACACCTGGACCGAGCCCGCCGACGTGAAGTCGGTCGAGTGCCTGTGGCTGCAGACCCTGCACGCCGAGGAGATGGCCGCCGCCATGTTCACCCTGGCCGGCTACTCCCACCAGGCCACCGTGCGCGGCGAACAACTGCTGGTCGCCCTGTTCAGCCTCGACCTGGCCGGCGTGCCCCAACCCGCCAACGGCGCCGCCGAGGCCCTGATGGAGACCGGCTGGACCTCCTGACCCGACCCGCCCCTGCCCCGACACCCCGGTGCCCGGCGCCGCACGCCCCACTAGATCATCTCCCCGACAAAAGCAACAACCTCCGCTCGTGATCTGGTGCACAAGCTCACCCCCGTGTTGAATTGCCGCCACAGCGCGGGCCTTTCGCCGTGCCGTTCACCCTGCCGCCGCCATGCGAACGGGCCGTGACGGCAGGGCTCCCAGGCAGGTCCGCGCCCTTGCTGGATGGCGCACACAAGGAGGTGGCGTTGTCGGAGCACGGATGGAGCCCGAGCGGCCCGGACGAACGGGGGCGGGCGGCAGCGGAGGAACCGGGCGACACCGTGTGGCGGCTGCGATCCCGGGGGTGCTGGCAGGAGGCCGCCGAACTACTGCGACCCGCCGCCGAACACGACCCGGCCGCGGCCCTCGCACGGGCCGAACTCCTCATCGAGAAATGCCTGTTCACCGCCGCGCACTGGACCCAGGCGGAACAGGCGTTACGGCTGGCCGAGGCCCTGGCGGAGGGCACCGAGCAGCGCGCGGCCGCCGGCTGCGCCCGCGGCTTCCTCGCCTACCTGGCCAGCGTGCTCGGCCCGCGCGACCGCCTCGACGAGGCCCAGGCCGCCCTCGGCCGCACCTCGGCGCTGCTGCCGCCGGACGCGCCGGGCCGGCCCCTGCTGGACTTCCGGCGCGGACTGGTCGCCGAGAACCTGCTCGGCGACCGCAGCGCCGCCTGGATCGCCTACCGCCGGGCGCACGAGGGCGCCGGGGAACGCGGGGACGAACTGCTCCGCTCCTACACCTGGCGGCACCTGGGCGCGCTCGCGCTCTCCCGCGGCGACCGCGGCAACGCCCGGGAGGGCTTCGACGCCTCACTGCGGCTGCGCGAGCAACTCGGCTTCACGGTGGGGGTGGCGCCGGCGCTCGCCGCGCTCGCCGAGGTGTCCGAACCCGCCGAGGCGGTGCGGCTGCGCGCCGAGGCCACCCGCCTGGTGCACGCCCTGGGCGGGGTGCCGGTCTGGCTCGCACGCCAGCTCGGACGTGCGCCGGGGCCTCCCCCGGACGGACGCATCACCAGCGAGACCCGGGGAACTATCAGCTAAGGTGAGCCTAACCTGTCCGGGGTGAGCAGCGCCCCGGACAGGTCGCCTTGCTGTTCCCCGGGCACCGCCACGCCCCGGACCGGCCGGGCCCGGCCGCGGCGGACCGTCCGCGACCGGCCCTGCCGGGCGGTCCACCGGCGGCCCCGGTCGACCCGATGGGGCCCGCCCATGACCGCGAGCAGCACCCGGCCCGGCCCCGCGCCGCGCGCCCCCCGCACCACCCGGGCACACGACCACGCCCAGGCGCACGACCCCGCCCACGCACCGGACACCCCCACCCCCTGCGCCCCCTCGTACCACCGGCTGACCGCGCTGGCCCCGATGCTGGACCTGCGCTGCGCCCCACCCCGGCACGGCGACGGCTGGCTGCCGGTCGCCTCCCTCACCACCGACCCGGCGGCACTGCGCGAACTGGTCGCCCACGACGCCCGGCAGGGCCTGACCCGCTACGGGCGGCCGCTGCGCCCGGACGTGGCGGCCGGCTTCGGGCTGCACCGCTTCGTCTGGCCGGTCTCGCTGCTGTTCACCGTGCCGTGGTTCCTGGAGCGGCGCGTCCCGCTGCTCGGCCCCGGCGACGTCTCGGTGCACCGCGCCCCGGCCTCGATGGAGCTGACGGTGCGCCCGGAGGCCTTCGTCTGCCTGCCGGACGACCCCGCGGCCCGCACGGCCGGGGCCCGCACGGTGCCGGACGAGGACGCGCTCGCGGCCGAACTGCGGCGCGCCCTGGCCGAGTTCCTGACCCCGGTGCTCGCCGCCTTCGGACCGGAGGCGCGGCGCGGGCCGCGGGTGCTGTGGGCGATGGCCACCGACGCGGTGGTGGAGGGGCTCTGGTACGCGGGCGGGCTGCTCGGGGAGCAGGAACGGGCCCGCGACGAGCTGTCCGCCCTGCTGGCACCCGGGGAGCCCGGGGAGCCCTCCTCCGGGCCATCCTCCTCCGGACCGGCGCGCACGCCCGGCGCGGGCCGGGGCCCCGCTCCCGCCCCGGCCCCCTTCACTCCGGGCGCCGGTTTCGCACCCCCGGCGCCCGGGTGCGGCGGTGCTTCGGGTACGGACCGGGCTCGGGCCAGCTGTTGCCTCGTCTACACCGTGGAATCCGCAGAAATGTGCAACGGCTGCCCCCGCGTCACGCGACGTTGACGGAAATCCGTACGACCCGGGATTCGAAAAGCCCGTGATTCCGGGAATGTCCAGCGCCGAATTCATATGACCATGTGATTGGCGACGGGTCAGAAATCCCTCTCCTCAGCGCATTGACGGCGAATCCGCCTTTCGCCCGCCGGGCATCCGTCATGATGGTCCCCGCCGCGCTGCTGGAACGCAGCGACCGGCGCAGGAACGCGACGCAGAAAGCGAGGCTGGTTCCGGCAATGAAATTGTCCGACATACCGCTCGGCTGGGCCGTCACCGGGGTCGTGGGGCTGCTGGTCAGCGCCCTCCTGGTGGCCCTGGCCCGAAGCCGGGGATCCGCCGCCGGCGCGGATTCCTGGGAGCGTTCCGAGGAACGGCGCCGCAACAAGGAATCCCTGTACGGCGCGGCCTCCTACACGCTGCTGTTCTGCTGCGCCGGTGTCGCGGCCGCGCTCTCCTTCCACGGCCTGGTCGGCTTCGGCGTGCAGAACCTCGGCCTGTCCGGCGGCTGGGAGTACCTCGTCCCGTTCGGCCTGGACGGCGCCGCGATGTTCTGCTCGGTGCTCGCCGTCCGCGAGGCCAGCCACGGCGACGCGGCGCTCGGCTCCCGGCTGCTGGTCTGGCTCTTCGCCGGCGCCTCGGCCTGGTTCAACTGGGTGCACGCCCCGCGCGGCTTCGGCCACGCCGGCGCCCCGCAGTTCTTCTCCGGCATGTCGCTGTCCGCCGCGATCCTGTTCGACCGCGCGCTCAAGCAGACCCGCCGGGCCGCGCTGCGCGAACAGGGCCTGGTGCCCCGTCCGCTGCCGCAGATCCGCATCGTCCGCTGGCTGCGCGCCCCGCGCGAGACCTACGCGGCCTGGTCGCTGATGCTGCTGGAGGGTGTCCGCAGCCTGGACGAGGCGGTGGACGAGGTCCGCGACGAGAAGCGCGAGCGCGCCATGGAGAAGGAGCGCCGCAAGCTCGCCGGGCGCCGAGAACGGGCCGAGATCCGGGCGATCAACCGCAGCAGCGGCCACTGGCGCGGACGCGGCGGCGCCGCACGGCAGTTGGAGTCGGCCGGCCCGGAGTCCGCGATAGCCGGCGGGCCCGGGGCGGAGCTCCCGGCGGGCGCCCGGGAGGCCGGGGCCCTCGGCTCCGCCGGGGCGGGCGCCCGGGAGGCCGGGTCGGGCGCGCGCGGGGCCAGGACGCGCGCGCGCGAGGTCGAGGCCGCCGAGGGCACCGTCGCCCAGCCGGGCCTGCCGGCCCGTCCGGAGCGGCGCACCATCGACCTCACCGCCGACGAGGACACCGTCACGCTCCCCCGGCTGGACTCGCTGGAGCGCAAACTGAAGGACCTGGAGCAGCAGTTCGGCTGACCCGTCACCGGGCCCCGGCCCGACCGTTCCCCTGGGGCCCCGCGTCACCCGGGCCCCAGGGGGCGGGGGCGGGGGCGGGAAACCGTCAGGCCGCGCTCGTCCCGCTGAGCTCGAACCACATCCGCTTGCCGGACCCGCGCGGCTCCACGCCCCAGGCGTCCGCCAGCGCCTCGACCAGCATCAGCCCGCGCCCGGAGGAGGCCTGCTCCCCCGGGGTCCGGCGGGTCGGCCAGAGGTCCGACTCGTCCTCCACCTCGACCCGCAGCCGGGCCCGGCCGCCGTCCGAGACCGTCTCCCGGTAGAGCCGGGCGGTGAACATGGCGTCCCGGTCGGTGTGCCGGATCGCGTTGGTGACCAGCTCGGAGGAGAGCAGCTCGGCGGTGTCGATGAACTCGGCGACGCCCCAGCGGCGCAGCGCGTCCCGCAGCTCGGCGCGCACCTCGGCGACCCTGGCCAGGTCCGCCTGGCCGATCCGGCGGCGCAGCTGCTGGGCGGCCAGGCCGCCCTCCGGACCGTCCCAGCGCAGCAGCAGGAGCGCTATGTCGTCCTCGCGCTCGCTGGAGTCGGCGGCCTGGGAGGTGATCCGGTCGGCCAGCTCCTCCAGCGGGTCGCGGGCCGCCTCGCCGGCCACCGGCAGCGGCCGGGCCATGGTCCGGGTGAGCCGGCCGATGCCCTCGTCCAGGTCCGTACCGCGGGCCTCGACCAGGCCGTCCGTGCAGAGCAGCACCGTCTCGCCCGGGTCCAGGCTGAACCTCGTCACCCGGTACTCCTGGTCCGGGTCGATGCCCAGCGGCAGCCCGCCGGCCACCGGCAGGACGGCGGCGGTGCCGTCCGCGCGGCGCACCACCGGGTCCAGGTGGCCGGCCCGGACGGCGTAGACCACGCCGTAGTCCACGTTGACCTCGGCGTAGGTGCAGGTCGCGAAGTGGTCGGTGTCCAGGTCCGCGAGGAAGCGGGAGGCGCGGGCCATCACCGCGGCGGGCGGGTGGCCCTCCGCGGCGTAGGCGCGCAGCGCGATCCGCAGCTGACCCATGATCCCGGCCGCGTGCACGTCGTGGCCCTGGACGTCGCCGATCACCAGGCCGACGTGCCCGCCGGGCAGCGGCACCACGTCGTACCAGTCGCCGCCGATCTGCAGCCCGGAGCCGGCCGCCAGGTAGCGCACCGCGGTGGTCACCCCGGGCACGGACGGGACGGTGCGGGGCAGCATCACCCGCTGCAGGCCGGCCGCCAGCTCGTGCTCGGCGTCGTGCAGCCGGGCCCGGGCCAGCGACTGGGCCACCAGCCCGCCCAGGGTGGACAGCAGGGTGCGCTCGTCCGCGTCCAGCTCGCGCTCGTCGTCGAAGCTGACCACGCAGACGCCGATCGCCCGGCCGCTGGCCACCAGCGGCAGGTACGCCCAGGAGCCGCGGCCGGTGCGGCTGGTCTGCTCCCACACGTCGGGGTGGCGGTCCCGGAAGTCCTCCCGGCTGGAGATGAAGACCGGGGTGCGGTGCCTGAGCGCCTCGGCGGCCGGGTGGCCGGCGGGCAGCACCGCGCGGTCCCAGACGGCGAGGGCCTGCGAACGGTAGCCGGAGGCGCCGAGGATCCGGGCCCGGCCGGCCTCGAAGGAGGCCAGCACCAGACCGTCCGGCGGTAGTCCGGGCAGCGGCAGCTCGGTGAACACCCGGGCCACGTCACGCACGGTGACCGCCTCGGAGAGGGCGCGCGCGGCCTCCTTGATGAACCGGGAGCGCTCCTCGCGCAGCAGGGCCATCCGGTCGGCGTGGTCGCGCTTGTGCAGCTCGACGGTGGCGTCCCAGACGAAGCCCACCATCCGGGAGGCCCGGCCGAAGGCGTCCGCCAGCACCCGGCCGCGGAAGCGCACCGCGCGCATCGTGCCGTTCGGCCCGACGGTGCGGTAGTAGGCGCCGCACTGGCCCAGCTCGGCCACCGCGCGCTCGACCCGGCGGCGCACCACCGGCGCGTCCTCGGGGTGCAGCAGGGACAGGAAGGAGGCGGCGGTGCGGTCGAAGCGGTCCCGCTCGACGGAGTCCAGTCCGATGATGGCGCAGGCCCGCTGGTCACCCTCCAGGACGTCGCGGCGGATGTCCCAGTCGAAGGAGCCGATGCCGTTGGCGGCCATCGCGGGCTCCAGCCAGTCCGGCATGGAGTCGGCGGAGGAGGGCGGCAGGCCGCCGGACAGCACGGGCGCCAGCCGCCCGGAGGCGAGCACCGGCGGCGTGCGGACGGAGTTGCGGCGGGTGGCCTGCGCGGGCGTGCGGGGAGCGGGCGGGTGCGGCTCCGCGGCGGGCAGGTGCCGCTCCGCGGCGGACACGCCGGGAGGAAGCGTCGGCCCCGGCGACTCGGGCTCAGTGGGCATGCTGCTCCTGCCGCTGCCGTGGCGGACCGCGCCGACCGTCCGGACGGGCCGCGTGGCGGTGTGATGGGTCGTGCTGGATCGGGCGGTGCCGACGGGCGGTGGTCAGTCGAGGTTCGGTCTCCCCGCTGCTTCCCGCACGTGGACACACATTCCCACCATCCTGTCCAATGTTCGGCCGAGCGGCAATGGCAACGGGCCGGAAATCTTGCGCTCCGCCTTGTGTTCAGGGCTTGCTTCGGGAACGGATCAATCGGAGACGAACAATCGTACGGGTGTCGCGTTCGGGTTCGCCGACGGGCTTCGGTGGACGTTGGCGGACATGGGCGGGCTTCGGCGGACGTTGGCGGGCCCCGCCGGACGTCGGCGGACTTCGGCGGGTTACGGCATCGCGAGCTCGAACCAGGTGACCTTGCCGTCGCCGCGCAGCTGCACGCCCCAGGAGTCCGCCAGTGCCTCCACCAGCAGCAGCCCGCGCCCCGAGGTCGCGTACTCGGCGTCCGGCTCGCGCCGCCGCCCGGGCAGCCGGCTCGCGCCGTCCTGCACCTCGACCCGCAGCCGGCTGTCCGTACCGAGCACCGCGTCGAAGACCGCGCCCTTGCCGGTGTGCTGCAACGCGTTGGTGACCAGCTCGGAGGAGAGCAGCTCGGCGGTGTCGGACAGCTCCGGCACCCCCCAGTGGCTCAGCGCCGTACGCAGCCGGTGCCGCACCGCGCCCACCCCGACCAGGTCGGCCGGTTCGAGCGTCAGGTGCAGCCGGCGGTGCAGCGCGCACCCCGGGGCCGACGCACCCGGCAGGGCCGTTCCGGCGCCGACGACCGGGCCCTGGACCGGCCCGGACCGGTAGGCGTCGCCCGAACTCGTCCGCTGCCGCGGGAATCGCGACTGACCGTCCATCAACAGATGCCCCCGCCCTCAAAATCCGGGCCCCCGCCTCCGGATCCCCCGCCGGCCGGGTGGCCCCCTCGTACTGAACCACCATCCTCATGCCCAGTTGACGGCGTTTGCAACAGTGTGCGTCCGATCACGTGGGGTGAAAGGGGCACGGGGAGGTTCACGTGATCCAACTGCCCGCGCCGGACAGGTTTGCGAAGCGCAGAGGCTGTTTTCGAGACCGCCCCCACCCGATCCCGCGCACACCCGGCGCCCGTACGGACCGCGCGCGGGGCCGCGCGCCCCCACCCGCACCACCGCCGTGCGCCGCCCGGCGAGCAGGCCCGCTCGCCCTCGCCACCCGCCCCGTCGCCCGTCCCGCCGCTCACCCCAGCGCCCGTCCCGCCGCCCGCCCGAGGGGCCGAAGGCTCCGGGAGCGGCAACGCTGGACACAGAGCCCTGGTGCGGGTTCAATGAACCGAGATGTTTGAACGCCGTTCTAACATCATCCGGAAGCCCAGGGCCCCCGAACCCACCCCTCCCCGGCGACCGCGAGCGAGGAACCGTGCGACTGACCCCCACCGAGCGGGACCGGCTGCTGATCTTCACAGCAGCCGAACTGGCCCGCGCCCGCCGCGCCCGGGGCGTGCGCCTCAACATCCCCGAGGCGACCGCCCTGATCGCCGACACCGTCTGCGAAGCCGCCCGCGACGGCCACCGCCTCGCCGAGGCCGTCGAGGCCGGCCGCTCGGTCCTCAGCGCCGCCGACGTCCTGCCCGGAGTGCCCGACGTGGTCACCGTCGTCCAGGTCGAGGCCGTCTTCGAGGACGGCACCCGGCTCGCCGTCGTCGACGACCCCTTCCGGGGCGCCGGCTCCCTCGGCGACGAGGCCCCCGGCGGCGCGCTGCCCGGCGACGGCGCCGGCTACGACCCGGTCGAGGAGACCCTGCTCATCCCCGTCCACAACACCTCCCGGGTGCCGATCTCGGTCACCTCCCACTTCCACTTCTTCGAGGCCAACCCGCGCCTGGCCTTCGACCGGGCCGCCGCCTACGGCACCCACCTGGCCGTCCCGGCCGGCTCCTCGGTGCGCTTCGACCCCGGCGCCACCGTCGAGGTCGGCCTCGTCCCGATCGGCGGCGCACGCGTCGCGATCGGCTTCGCCGGACTCGTCGACGGCCCCCTGGACGCCCCCGGCGCCAAGGACGCCGCCCTCGCCAAAGCCCGCGCCACCGGCTACCTGACCGACTTCGACGACCAGGAGGTGCCCTCGTGAGCTCCCTCACCGCCCACGACTACATCTCCGTGCACGGCCCCCGGGCCGGCGACCGGATCCGGCTCGGCGACAGCGGACTGATCGTCCGCGTCGAATCCGACTCCCAGGCCCCCGGCGACGAATTCCTGGCCGGCTTCGGCAAGACCGCCCGCGACGGCCTCCACCTCAAGCCCGCCGCCGTCCGCGACACCTGCGACGTCGTGATCAGCAACGTCCTGGTGATCGACGCGATCCAGGGCATCCGCAAGACGTCCATCGGCCTGATCGGCGGCCGGATCGCCTCGATCGGACGGGCCGGCAACCCGGACACCCTGGACGGCGTCGAGGTGGTCGTCGGCACCGGCACCACCATCGTCTCCGGCGAAGGCCTGATCGCCACCGCCGGCGCCGTCGACACCCACGTCCACCTGCTCTCGCCGCGGATCATGGAGGCCTCGCTGGCCTCCGGCGTCACCACGATCATCGGCCAGGAGTTCGGCCCGGTCTGGGGCGTCGGCGTCAACTCGCCCTGGGCGCTGCGCCACGCCTTCAACGCCTTCGACGCCTGGCCCGTCAACATCGGCTTCCTGGGCCGCGGTTCGTCCTCCGACGAGGCGCCGCTGGTGGAGGCGCTGGCCGAGGGCGGCGCCTGCGGCTTCAAGGTGCACGAGGACATGGGCGCCCACACCCGCGCACTGGACACCGCGCTGCGCGTCGCCGAACAGTACGACGTCCAAGTCGCCCTGCACACCGACGGGTTGAACGAGTGCCTGGCGGTCGAGGACACCCTGCGGGTGCTGGAGGGCCGGACCGTCCACGCCTTCCACATCGAGGGCTGCGGCGGCGGACACGTCCCCAACGTGCTCAAGCTGGCCGGCGTGCCGAACGTCATCGGCTCCTCCACCAACCCCACCCTGCCCTTCGGCCGGGACGCCCTCGGCGAACACTTCGGCATGATCGTCTCCGCCCACGACCTCAAGACCGACCTGCCCGGCGACGCCGCCATGGCCCGCGACCGCATCCGGGCCGGCACCATGGGCGCCGAGGACGTGCTGCACGACCTCGGCGTCATCGGCATCACCTCCTCCGACGCCCAGGGCATGGGCCGCGCCGGCGAGACCGTGCGCCGCACCTTCGCGATGGCCGGCAAGATGAAGGCCGAACGCGGACCGATGGACGGCAACGGCTCGTACGGGACCAGCGCGAGCGGCGACGACAACGAGCGCGTGCTGCGCTACATCGCCAAGCTCACCGTCAACCCCGCCATCGCCCACGGACTCGCCCACGAGGTCGGCTCGATCGAGATCGGCAAGCTCGCCGACATCGTGCTCTGGCGCCCCGACCACTTCGGCGCCAAACCGCAACTCGTCCTCAAGGCCGGCTTCCCCGCGTACGGCGTCACCGGCGACCCCAACGCCGCCACCGACCGCTGCGAACCCCTCGTCCTGGGGCCCCAGTTCGGCGCCCACGGCGCCACCGCCGCCGACCTCTCGGTGGCCTTCGTCGCCCAGGCCGCCGCCGACGGCGCCCACCCCCACCGAGCCGCCGACGGACTCCCCACCCGCCGCCGCCGGGTCGGCGTCCGCGGCACCCGCGGCATCGGACCGCGCGACCTCGTCCGCAACGCCCGCACCGGCCACGTCGAGGTCACCGAGACCGGACTGGTCTCGCTCGACGGCGCACCCCTGCGCTCCGAACCCGCGGACAGCGTCTCGCTCAGCCGCCTCTACTTCCTCTGACCCCGTTGCTCACTTCTTCCTCAAGGACCCGATGATGACCACCCCCACGCCCGCCTCCCTCGGCTACCGGATGCCCGCCGAGTGGCACCCCCACGAGCGCACCTGGATGGCCTTCCCCACCACCAACCCCACCTTCGAGACCCCCGAGCAGCTGCACGCCGGCCGTGAGGCCTGGGCCGCCGTCGCCGACACCATCGTCCGGTACGAGCCGCTCACGCTGATCGTCAACACCGGCGAGACCGCCGACGCCCGCCGGTACGTCTCCGAGGCCGTCGAGATCGTCGAACGCCCGCTCGACGACGCCTGGATGCGCGACATCGGCCCCTCGTTCGTGATCGACGGCAAGGGCTCGCTGGCCGCCACCGACTGGATCTTCAACGGCTGGGGCGCCCAGTCCTGGGCCCGCTGGGACAAGGACCAGCACGTCGCCGAGCACATCAGCGAACTCACCGGCGTCCAGCGCTTCGCCTCCCGGCTGATCAACGAAGGCGGCGGCATCCACGTCGACGGCGAGGGCACCGTCCTCGTCACCGAGACCGTCCAGCTCGGCGAGGGCCGCAACGCCGACTGGACCAAGGAGGACGTCGAGGCCGAACTGCACGCCCACCTCGGCACCACCAAGGCCATCTGGCTGCCCCGCGGACTCACCCGCGACTACGACGAGTTCGGCACCCGCGGCCACATCGACATCGTCGCCTCCTTCGTCCGCCCCGGCGTCGTCGTCGCCCACGTCCAGCCCGACCCGGCCCACCCCGACCACGAGGTCTGCCAGGAGCTCGTCGCCGTGCTGCGCGCCGCCACCGACGCGCAGGGCCGACAGCTGGAGGTCATCGAACTGCCCGCCCCCACCGTCCTGTTCGACGAGGACGGCGAGCCGGTCGACTACTCCTACATCAACCACTACGTGGCCAACGGCGCCGTCGTCCTGTGCGCCTTCGACGACCCGCGCGACCAGGAGGCCGCCGACATCCTCGCCAAGGCCTACCCCGGCCGCACCGTCGAACTCGTCGACGCCCGCGGGATCTTCGCCAACGGGGGCGGAATCCACTGCATCACCCAGCAGCAGCCCAAGGCCTGACGCCGGGGGTACCGGAGCGGGGAGCCTCCCCCGCTCCGGTACCGTTCGGACTTCCACCAGCGCCGCCGTCTCCCCGTCTCGTCTCGCCCGTCTCGCCCGTCTCCCGCGTCAGGAAGCAGCCCCACCATGGCCGACCCCCGCCCGCGCCGCCCGGCGCGCCCCCGCGAGGAGGTCTACGCCACCGCCCGGGCCGCGATCGCCGAACACGGACTCGCCAAACTCACCATGGCCGGGCTCGGCAAACAGCTCCAGATGAGCGCCGGACACCTGCTCTACTACTTCGGCAGCAAGGACCAGCTGCTGCTCGAAACCCTCCGCTGGAGCGAGGACCAACTGGGGGCCCGCCGGCGCGCAGCCCTCACCGACCCGGCCCTCGACCCCTGGCAGCGCCTCGACGCCTACCTGCGGCTCTACCTGGCCGAAGGCCCCGGCGACCCGCGCTGGATCCTCTGGGTGGAAGTCTGGGGCCGCTCCCCGGCCAGCGCCGAACTCCGCCAGGGGCAGCAGGAGATCGAGGCGCCCTGGCAGGCCGACCTGGTCACCCTCATCGAGCAGGGCACCAGCACCGGCCACTTCACCCCGGGACCGGCCGCCGACCGCGCCGGCCAACTCCGCGCCCTCCTCGACGGCCTGGCCGTCCCCATCGCCATCGGCCTCCCCGGCGCCCACCACCCCACCGCCCTCACCCAGGCCACCGCCGTCGCCACCATCCTGCTCCGCACCTGAGGCACCCCGGCCACTGAGCCCTGGCCGCCTCTTCCGGTGCAGCACCCCCGGCCCGCCGGGGGTCGGGCCCCGCGCGCGGCGTGCCTCTCGGGGGAAATATGTAGACCGATCTACTGGCTGGCCATCCCGGAGAATATGTAGATCGATCTACAGATTCATCGGGCTTCTCGACCACGCCGCCACCCTGCCCGCACCAAAAAGTCGGCCCAGCCGACTTCCCATGCAGCGCGCGCAGAAGTGGACCGACCGGTCTATAGATTTCTTCCCCAGCGCACTCGCCGCTCCCGCACCAGAAGTCGGCCCAGCCGACTTCTGGTGTCCGGAGGGCCGGGGCCGGGGTCGGGGTCAGGGCCGGGGCCGGGGCCGGGGCCGGGGAGGACTGAGCTGCGGCCCGCCGGCAGGGCGTTCGCCCCTCGGCCCCTCGGCCGTCGCCCGACCTGATGCGGGAGGGCCACGGCACCACGGCACCCGGTGCACCGGGGGGCGAACACAGATCCGGTTGAGCCAGAAGTCGGCCGGGTCGACTTCTGGTACGCGGGGCCTGTTCTCTCAGCCCGACCCGCTTGCCCGAGAGTGCCACGCCCCCGATGAGCACCGAGCGCTCGCACCGGGACTGTGCACCAGAAGTCGGCCGGGTCGACTTCTGGTGTCCGGGGCTTGCTGCCCCGCCCGGCCGGCTCCAGGTCGGGAAGGGGGTGGCCCAATGGGCGGCTGGCGCCGTGGGGGGCTGCGCTGGAAGTCGGGCGGGCCGACTTCTGGTGCGATGGGGCTTGGTCATTCGGTCCAGATGGCGGCGGCGGTGCGGTCGTCGGCGTAGCCCTTGGCGCGGACTTGGACCTGGCGGAGGAAGTCGACGGTGCCCGGGGGGTGGGGGTGGGCCCAGTGGGAGGAGAGGAAGTGGGCGACGGCCGGTTCGTCGGCGATGGGGCGGGACAGGCCAGGGGTGCAGAGGAGCAGGATGTCGCCCGGGGTGGCGGGGACGAGCCGGAAGCGGAACGGGCGCGGGTCCGGCACGGGGGCCTCCGGGACGGGCGGCTGGCCGTCCGGGTGGTGGAGCAGCCGGGCCGCGTAGGCGTCGATCCAGTGGCCCGAGCGCAGCAGGTAGAGCCCGCCGGGCCCGACGCCGAAGGCGGCGCGGTAGCCGGCCGCCGGGTCCAGCGACATCAGCAGGCAGTGCAGCGAGGCCGGGGACGGGCTGTCGTCCCCCTCGGCCTGGGAGACGAGGGTCCGCAGCGGGGCGGCCGCGCCGGTGGCCAGGCGCTGGAGGCCGTAGCGCAGCCGGTCGCGGGCACCGTCGCGCAGGTCGGCGGCGAGGCCGGTCCGGCTGCGTCCGATGGTGGCGGCGAGCTGGCGGCAGGCCTCGCCCGTCCCCGCGGCGACGGCCTGCGGGGTGAGTGACTCGTCCTCGGCGCCGCCGGTGCGCTCGTAGCCGGCGAGGACGGCGAGCAGCAGCCCGTCGGGGCCGTCGCCGAACCTGGTGACCAACAGGCTGTCCCGGCGCGGCTCGCCGCGGTAGCGGGCGGAGTCGCCGCGGACGGAGACCGCGCGCAGCACGGTCGCCCCGTACTGGGCGCCTTCGAGCGCGGTGTCCGGCACGACGGCGTCGAGGGTGTCGGGGTCGGCCTCCGGTACAGCGGTCGGCTCGGGACCGTAGGTCGGGGGGCGTTCGCCGACGTGGGGGACGGTGGGAGGGGTCTCGGCGAGCGGGGTGCGGATGGCGAGGCGCGGGTCGGGGACCGAGGCGGGGACGGGGACGGGGGCCACGGGTTCGGGGTCGGGCTGCGGCGCGTGGTCGGGTTCGGGTTCGGGCTCGGGGGTTGCGGCGGGGGGAGGGGTGGGGGCGGGGGCGAGCTCGCCGCCGGGCTTTTCCAGGGAGACCGGGGGGACCGGGGAGACCGGGGTGGGCGGCTGCTCGGGCTCGGGCTCGGGCTCCGCCGCGGGGGGCTCGGGGGCCTGCTGGGTCTCGGTCGAGCTGCGCTGGCGCCCGATGCCGCCGGCGCCCTCGATGACGCCGAGCGCGTCGTCGAACCAGTCGTCGATGCTGTCCCGTTCGGCCGCGGGCGCCTCCGCGGGCTCGTCCACGGGCGCCTCCGTGGGCGCCTCCGCGGGCTCGTCCGCAAGCTCCTCCGCAGCTTCCGCCGCGGGCTCCGGCACCGGCGGAGCGGTGCGCTGCGGCCCGATGAGTCCGGCCGCCGTGTCGAACCAGTCGTCGACGCTGCCGTCGCCCGGGTCGGCGTGCGGGGTGTCGGGGAGGGTGCCCGCCGGACCGTCGTAGACGGTGTCCCACCAGCCGTCGTCGGGCCGGGGCGGCTGTGCGGGTGCACCCTGCTTGCTCATCTGGCGGCTCCTGGTCGGTCCGTGGTCGCGCCGCCCCCGGCGGGGCCGGACTGGCGTCATTGTCTCCAAGTGCAACGACCGTGTCCGGGTTTCGGCGACAACCGGTCACCGATCGGATCATCCCGGCCACCGCGCTCACCTGCCGGTTCACGGCCGTCCGGGCAGCTGGGTGGGACGGGTGTCACCGACTCGTTCGCTCCCGTTCCGTCCCTGCTTGCCGGATGTGCCCCGAGCAGGGCGTTTCCTGGACATTGGGGGGTGTTGGCGGCCGAAAATGAGGTCCGAGGAGGGGCATCGCTTCACCCGTTCGGCTGATTAAATGTGCGCATGACCGCGTCGGCCCCGAGCTCGCCCCGACCGGGGAGGGCCGCACCGGCGGGCCGCCCGGCGGGTGTGCTGTTGGTCCTGTTGCTGGTCGCGCTGTTGTCCGCGCTGCCGTGTTCGGGCCTGGCGAAGGCGGACGCCCCCGTCCGCCCCGGCCCGGCCCCGGTGAGCGCCGTGTCCCTGGTGAGCGCCGTGTCGCTGGCGAGCGCGGCGGACGCCGTCGCGCCGGCACCGCACGCCCGCGACGCCCACGACGCCCACGACGTCGTCCGGGCGTCCGACCACCACTGGTTCGGGGAACCGCAGGAGCACTGGATCCTGTGCACCGCCGACGGCCAGCCACCGCGCAACAACGGCTGCTCCAGCCACCCGTTCTGCCCGCAGGACGCCCAGTTGCCCAACCCGCCGCCGCATCCGCAGCCCGCCGTACTGCCGTTGGCCGTGCCGACGCCCGAGGCGCTGCCCCGGGCGGTGCCCGCGGGTCTGCTGGACGGTCCGCGCCCCGCGCCGGATCTGCACGAACTCCAGGTCCACCGGTCCTGAGCGGAACCCACCGCCGACGCTCCCGTCGGCGGGTCCGCCCTACCTCCACTACAGCCGACCGCCGCCACAGCCGTGCGCGGCGGGGACAAGGACGACCATCATGGGTTCCGCCTCCAAGCAGTCCAACAAGCCCGGTGCCAAGGGCAACGTCGACCGCCGCGCCCGGATCGCCGAGCTGCGCGCCGCCGAGCAGCGCCGCGACCGCCGCAACAAGGTGATCGCCTCGGTGGCCGCCGGTGTGCTGGTGGTCGGTGCGATCGGCACCGCCACCTGGTTCGTCATGGACCAGAACCAGAAGAAGAAGGACCGCGTGGCCGCCGCCAACGCGGACATCCCGGGCGTGAAGACCTTCGGCGACCTCAGCCGTAACCACGTCAAGGAGAAGGTCAACTACCCGATGACCCCGCCGGTCGGCGGGGACCACAACGCGGTCTGGCTGGACTGCATGGGCCACGTCTACGACCAGCCGGTCGAGAACGAGCGCGCCGTCCACTCGCTGGAGCACGGCGCGGTCTGGGTGACGTACAACGGCAAGGCCACGCCGGACGACATCAAGACCCTGTCCGACAAGGTCAAGAACACCCCGTACTCGCTGATGAGCCCGTACCCGGACGAGCAGGGCACCATCACCCTGAACGCCTGGAGCACCCAGCTGATCGTGGACAGCGCCAGCGACCCGCGGGTCAGCCAGTTCTTCACCAAGTACGTCCAGGGCAAGCAGACCCAGGAGCCCGGCGCCTCCTGCACGATGGGGCAGATGTGACCGCCGAGGGGGCCCGCCCCGAGGACGTCCCGGCGGAGGAGGCCGAATCGGCCGGGGTCGCGGACGCGGCCGGGGCCGGGGCCGGGACGACGGAGCCGGCCGGCCGGCCGGGCCGTCGGCGGATGTGGTGGCCGGCGGCGCTGGCCGCCGCGGTGGCGCTGGCGCTCGGGGTGCCGGCCCTGGTGGCGGGTTCGACCACGGCCTCCGGCTCCTCCTCGGTGGCCGTCCCGGCCGACGACTCGCCCGAGGCCGGGTTCGCCCGTGACATGGCGACCCACCACCAGCAGGCGGTCGACCTGTCGTTCATCGTCCGGGACCGCACCAGCGACGAGCCGACCCGCACCCTCGCCTTCGACATCATCAACACCCAGGCCAACCAGCGCGGGATGATGATGGGCTGGATCGACCAGTGGGGGCTGTCGCAGCACTCGCCGGCCAAGCCGATGGCGTGGATGAGGATGGGCCACGACTACCAGGCCCACGACGGTTCGCTGATGCCCGGCATGGCCACCAACACCCAGATGGCGAAGCTGCGTTCGCTCAGCGGGCGGGACGCCGAGGTGTACTACCTGCAGCTGATGATCGAGCACCACAAGGGCGGCGTCGAGATGGCCCAGGGGTACGTCGACATGGCGAAGAACGACGTCGAGAAGCGGCTCGCCCAGTCGATGGTGGTCGCCCAGACCTCCGAGGTGGAGCTGATGACCGACATGCTCAAGGAGCGCGGCGCCGCCCCCGGCGTCCCCGCGTCCTGACACCCGCTGGTCCTGCTGCTGTTCCTCTGTTCCCGCTGTTCCCTCGTTGTCACGTTCCCTCCGTTCCCTCCGTTCTCCCGGACGGCCGGGGCGCGCGGGCGGTCCCGTACCGGCCCGCACCGCGCCCCGGCCGTCCGCCGTTCCACAGCACCTGGAGTTCCCGCATGACCCCTCAAGCGCCCTGGCTGATCGTCGGACTGGGCAACCCCGGCCCCTGGTTCCGGACGACCCGGCACAACGCGGGGTTCCTGACCGTGGACCGGCTGGCCGAACGGCACGGCGCCCGGTTCCGGCGGCGCGGGATCGGCGGCACGGTCGCGGAGATCGAACTGGACGGGCGGCGGGTGCTGCTGGCCAAGCCGCAGTGGTTCATCAACCTGTCCGGTCGGCCGGTGTCCGGCCTGATGCGCCGGTACGGGGTGCCGGTGGAGCACCTGGTGATCGTCCAGGACGACCTGGACTTCGCCTACGGCTCCGGCAAGTTGAAGCGCGGCGGCGGGCCGGGCGGGCACAACGGGGTCCGTTCGGTGGGTGACGTGCTCGGCACCCGGGACTTCATCCGGCTGCGCTTCGGCATCGGCCGCCCGCCGAAGGGACAGAGCGTCGGCGACTACGTGCTCAAGAAGTTCACGGACGAGGAACTGGCCGCGATGCCAGGGGTGTTGGAGCGCTGCGCGAACGCCCTGGAGACGCTGGTGCGGCTCGGCCTGAACCGGGCCCAGGACGCCCTGAACATCACCGCGCCCTGAGGCCCTCCGGGCCGCCGGGGCCCGTCCGGTCGGGGCCTGTCCGGTCGGGGCCGTGCGGGTCGAAGCCCGCCCGGTCCGGGCCGTCCCGGCGCGCGGTCGGGCGGGTCAGGGCGACGGCCGCCACCGCGACCGCCGCGAGGGCGACCAGCACCGTCCGCCCACCGGACGCCGCGCCCGCCAGGTGGACACCGAGGACCGACAGCGCCATGCCCAGCGCCGTACCGAGGCTGCGCGCCATGTTCACCATGCCGCCGCCGACGGCCGAGCACTCCGCCGGGACCGCCCTCATCACCAGGGCGTTGTTGGCCGGCAGCAGCAGCCCCAGCCCGTAGCCGGCCACCAGCAGCGGGGCCGCCACCGCCGCGCCCGAGGCGGGCAGCACGGCGAACAGCAGCAGTCCGGCGGCGGCGAGGCCGGCCCCGGCGCGGCACCGGGCGACGTCCGACCAGCCCCGGGGCAGCAACCCGCCGCCGACCGTCGCGGCGACCGCGAACGCGGCGGGCAGCAGGGTGACCACCAGGCCGGCGGCCGCCGTCGAGACGCCCGCTCCGGTGAGCAGCACCGGGCCCAGCACGAGCGGGCAGAACAGCAGCAGGTAGCCGATCAGCGCGACCACCAGCCCGGACCGCACACCCGGGGTGTTGACCAGCCCGGGCGCCAGCACCGGCCTGGCCGCCCGCCGCTCCTGGCGCACCAGTGCCAGGGTGAGCACCGCGGCGGCCGCCAGCAGGACGACCACGGCCCAGCCGGGCAGCGGCAGACCGGAGGCGGTGGAGAGGGCGAGCAGCAGCGAGGTGGTCGCGCCGGTGAGCAGCAGCATGCCGGGCAGGTCGAAGCGGGGCTCGGACGGCGTGCGGCGTGCAGAGCCTCGGGGCGCGGGGACGGTAGTGGGAACGGCAGTGGGGACGGTGGTGGGGACGGTGGTCGGCCCGTCGGCCGCGGTCCGGGTGCGGGGCAGCAGGTACCAGCCGGCCACGATGCCGAACAGCGCGATCGGCACGTTGACCCAGAACACCCACTGCCAGGAGGCGTGTTCCACCAGCAGCCCGCCGAGGCTCGGCCCCAGCGCCAGCCCGAGCCCCTGGGCGGCGGCCTGGATGCCGAGCGCGCGCCGCATCGCGTGCTCGGGGACACCGCGGGCGACCAGGGCGACGCTGTTGGCCTGCATCATCGCGGCGCCGACGGCCTGTACGGCCCGGCAGCCGACCAGGATCCACAGGCTGCCGGCGAGTCCGGCGCCGAGGGAGGAGAGGCCGAAGACGGCGAAGCCGCCGATGTACATGGTCTTGCGGCCGACCAGGTCGGACAGCCAGCCGACCGGTGCCAGCAGGGCGACCAGGACGAGCAGGTAGGCGAGGGCGACCCATTCGACGGCGGCGAAACCCGCGCCGAAGTGGCGGCCGAGGGCGGGGAAGACCAGGGCGATGACGCTGGCGTCGAGCTGGCCGAGGAAGGCACCGAGACAGACCGTGCCGACGGCCAGCCAGTGGGCGTGGCGCCAGCCGGCTATGCCGCGGGGCCGGGCCCGCTCGGTGAGCAGGCGCGCGGTGAAGGCGGTGGCGTTCATGCCACGAATATATCGGATGCAGATATGTTCTTGCTACGACTTGCTCGCCCTGCGATACGAAACATCTCGCAGGGCGCCCACCCCGCGTCCGAGGACCGGACAGCGCCCCGGGAACGCCCCGTACCAGGCGATACGCTGTCCGCCATGCCGTCGTCACCACACGTTCCCGACCCCGCCACCGAAAGCCCCGACCCGGCGGTCGAGCACGCCCGGCGGCTGACCGACACCGTCACCCGGCTGCGCCGCGCCCTGCGCAGCAGCATCCGCACCGACTACCCCTGGGAGTCCCTGCCGATGGCGCAGGTCGAACTCCTCCAGACGCTCGCCGCCGCCCCGCTCCGGGTCGGCGAACTCGCCGCCCGCCAGCGGCTCGCCCCCAACACCGTCAGCGGCCTGGTCGGCAAGCTCCTGGAAGCCGGCTTCGTCGACCGCCAGGCCGACCCCGGCGACCGGCGCACCGCCCGCATCGCCCTCACCCCCGCCGGACGGCTCCAGCTCGACGACTGGCAGCACGCCCACGAACGCCGCATCGCCACCGCCCTCGGCACCCTGGACCCGGCCGACCGCGCGACCGTCGTCCACGCCCTGCCCGCGCTGGACCGGCTCGCCCGCGCCCTCGCCGAGCCCGGGGCGGTCGGCCCCGAGGGGCCCGCGGGCGGGTGAAAACCGCTGGTGGACGGGGTCCGGCGGGCGCTACCGTCCCCGGCATGACCACCACCGAGGTACAGCTCGAACCCTGGACGGACGCCGACCTCGCGCTGCTGCGCCGGGTGAACACCCCGGAGATGAAGAAGCACGTCGGCGGGCCGGAGACGGAGGAGCAGCTGCTCGTCCGGCACGGCCGCTACCTGGACTTCGTCCCGTCCGGGCTGGGCTGCATGTACCGGATCGTGCTGCTGCCCGAGGGCGAGGCCGTCGGCACGGTCGGCTACGGCACCCGCAGCTGGGACGGCGGGACCGTGCACGAGATGGGGTGGAACGTGCTGCCCGAGCACCAGGGGCGCGGCATCGCCGCGACCGCCACCCGGGCCGCCGTCGCCGCCGCCCGGCGCGAGGCCGCGCACCGCTTCCTGCACGCCTTCCCCTCGGTGGACAACCCCGCCTCCAATGCGGTCTGCGCGAAGGCCGGGTTCACGCTGCTCGGCGAGACGGAGTTCGAGTTCCCGCCCGGTCGGTTCATGCGCAGCAACAACTGGCGGGTGGACCTGCGGGGTTGAGGCCTGCGGGGTTGGGACCTCCGGGCACGGGTGTCTCAGAAGAGGGTGCCGCTCTCCAGCTCCAGCAGCCAGCGCTTGCGGTCCACACCCGCGGCGAACCCGGTGAGCGCGCCGCCGGCGCCGAGCACCCGGTGGCAGGGGCGCACGATCAACAGCGGGTTGGCACCCACCGCGCCGCCGACCGCCCGGACCGTCCGCGGCGACTGCCCGGCCAGTTCGGCGAGTTGGCCGTAGGTCACGGTCGTGCCGTACGGGATCTCGTCCAGCGCGGCCCAGATCCGGCGGCGGAACTCGGTGCCCTCGGGGGCGAGCGGGAAGTCGAAGGTGGTGCGGTCGCCCTTGAAGTAGGCGGTCAGCTGGGCGACCGGCTCGGCCAGGGCCTCGGGATCGTACTCCCAGTCGTCGGCGGGCTCGGCCAGCGCGTACTTCTGCCCGGGCGCGGTGACCGTGGCCAGGGCCGCGGGGCCGCCGTCCTCGGGCAGCGCGCCGCTGAGCAGCAGCGGGCCGAACGGGCTCTCCATGGTGGTGTAGACGGTGGTGCTCATGCCGGGTCGTTCTCCGTTCCGGTGTTCGTGCTGGTGCTGGTGCTGGTGCTGAGGATGGTGCTGGTGCTGGGGATGGTGCTGTCGGCGCTCGCGGGGCCGGCCCACAGGCGGTGGACGGCGTAGGAGCGCCACGGGGCCCAGGCCTCGGCGGCGTGGGCGGCGGCCTTGGCGTCGCCGGGGGCGCCGAGCCGGAGGAGGCCGTGCTTGACGCCGATGTCGGTCGGAAGGAAGACGTCGGGGTCGGCGAGGGCGCGCATCCGCAGGTAGCCGACCGTCCAGGGGCCGATGCCGGGCAGCGCCAGCAGCCGGGTGGCGGCCTCCTCCCGGTCGACGCCGCCGTCCAGGCGCACCACGCCCTCCGCCAGCGCGGCGCACAGGCCGGTGAGCGCCCGGCGGCGGGCCGCGGGCATCGCGAAGTCCTCCGGGTCGGCGGTGGCCAGCACCGCCGCCGAGGGGAAGAGCAGCCGCAGTCCGCCGCTCGGCTCGGGCAGCGCGGCACCGTACTTCTCCGCGAGCCGGCCCGCCAGGGTGCGGGCGGCGCCGACGGTGATCTGCTGGCCGAGCACGGCACGGACGGCGAGCTCGTGCGGCTCCACGTGGCCGGGCGAGCGCAGGCCGGGGCGCTCGCGGACCAGCGGGCCGAGCACCGGATCAGCGCCGAGCTGCTCGTCCACGGTGTCCGGGTCGGCGTCCAGGTCGAACAGGCCGCGCAGGCGCTGGACGGCGGTCGGCAGGTCGCGCAGGTCGGCGAGCAGCAGGCGGCAGTCGAGCCAGCCGCGGGTGCGCGGGTCCTGCGGTGCCAGGCCGTCGACCTCGGCGATGCCGTGCCCGTACGGGAGCGCGAGGGTGCGCCGGTAGGTGCGCACCCCGGGGCGCGCGCCGGGTACCACCTCCTCCACGCCGGGGACGGCGCGCAGCTCCAGGAAGTCGATCAGGTGGTCACTGTCCAGCGCGCCGCGGTAGGCCAGGCGCAGGGTGAGCCCGCCGGCCGGGGTCGCCGTGCGGCGGCCGGACACCACCTCGGCGCGCAGGCCGCTGGGGGTGCGGTCGTAGACCTCGCGCACGGTGTCGTTGAACTGGCGGACGGAGGCGAAGCCGGCCGCGAACGCGATGTCGGTGACGGGGAGTTCGGTGGTCTGCAGGAGCAGCCGGGCGGTCTGGGCGCGGCGGGCCCGGGCCAGCGCGATCGGGCCGGCGCCGAGCTCGGCGGTGAGCTGGCGCTGGAGCTGCCGGGCGCTGTAGCCGAGGCGGTCGGCCAGGCCCGCGACGCCCTCGCGGTCCACCACGCCGTCGCCGATCAGGCGCATCGCGCGGCCGACCAGGTCGGCGCGGTGGTTCCACTCCGGGGAGCCCGGCACCGAGTCCGGGCGGCAGCGGCGGCAGGCCCGGAAGCCTGCGCCCTGGGCGGCCGCGGCGCTGGGGTAGAAGCGGCAGTTGGCACGTTTGGGGGTCACGGCGGGGCAGCTCGGCCGGCAGTAGATGCCGGTGGAGGTGACCGCCGTGAAGAAGACGCCGTCGAAGCGGGCGTCGCGGCTGTCCACGGCTCGGTACCGAATGTCGTCGTCGATCACGTTGTCCAGTTTGCGGGATCGGAGGAGGGGTGACTGGCGGGAATCGGACATTGCCGTTGGGGGGCTTCCCCCTCCCCTCCCCTCCCCCTCCCCCTCCCCCACCCTCCCGCCGCCACCACCCACCACCCACACACCCACCACCGGGTCCGGCTCCATGCCCGGCTCCACGCCGGGCCCCGCCCGGCTCCGCCTCGGCCCGCCCCCGCACTGGCCGGCCGCCGGCCGCCGGCCGACCGGTCAGTGCGGGGCGTCACGCTCGGGCTCGCCGGGCGGACGCTGGGCCATGGAGCTGCTGAACCGCTGCGCCGAGGACGGATCCGGTCAGCGCTTCACCGGACCGCCTGCCGCACGCATCGACTTGGTGATCGCCTTCCACTTGTTCAGCCGGGCCTTGGCGACCCGGGCGTCGGTGCGCGAGGCGATCCACTCGTTCTCGCGCTGGAGCTTGAGGTAGCTGTCCATCCGGCGCTGCGGCAGGGTGCCGTCCTCCAGCGCCGCGCGGACCGCGCAGCCGGGCTCGCTGTGATGGCTGCAGTCGTGGAAGCGGCAGCCCTCGGCCAGCTCGGCTATGTCGGCGAAGGCCAGGTCCACCCCCTCGCCACCGTAGAGGCCGACCTCGCGCAGCCCGGGGGTGTCGATGAGCACGCCCCCGCCGGGCAGCGGTATCAGCTCGCGGGTGGTCGTGGTGTGGCGCCCCTTCTGGTCGACCTCGCGGGCTTCCTGGACGGTCATCACGTCGGCGCCGACCAGCGCGTTGGTGAGCGTGGACTTGCCCACGCCGGACTGGCCGATCAGCACCGTGGTGCCGGGGGCGCAGGCGCGGAGCACGTCGATGCCCTCGCCGCTCTCCGCGCTGACCACCAGCACGGTGACGCCCGGTGCGACGGATTCGACGTCGGCCCGGATGAACTCGGCGTCGTCGACCAGGTCGGCCTTGGTGAGGACGACCAGCGGTTCGGCGCCGGACTCCCAGGCCAGGGCCAGGAAGCGCTCGATCCGCCCGAGGTCGGGATCGGCCGCGAGCGAGGCGGCGATCAGTACGGTGTCGACGTTGGCCGCCAGCACCTGGCCGTCGGAGCGCTTGCCGGCCACCTTGCGGATGATCGCGGTGGAGCGCGGCAGCAGCGCGGAGACGGCGGCCATCGGCTGGGCGTGCAGGTCGACGGCGGCCCAGTCGCCCGTGCAGGGGCAGTTGATCATGTCGGCGTCGCCCACCGGCCGGGTGTCGAGCCGGACGGTGCGCAGCTCGCCCGTCTCCGGGTCGGCCAGGACGGCGTCGCACTGGCCGCGGTCGACCCGGGTGATGCGGGCGGGGAGCAGGCCGGCCTCGGCGAGCGGGACGAAGAGCTCGTCGAGCTCGGGCGTCCAGCCGTAGCGGGCCAGCGGGGAACTCTCGGTGGGGAAGGAGGAGGAGAACAGCGAAGTGGAGGCAGCGTTGAACAACGCAGTGGCCCTTCGGGAGGAGATGGTCCCGGCGGGCTACGGCTGGCGCGGAAGGCTCAGCCGGCGGCCGGGAAGAGGTGGTGAACGCGCGTGCTGCCCAGGGCAGCTATCGGGGCGACAACGACCACGGGGTTCACCTCCTGCTCTCTACTCCTCGGGCGGCCCAATGGCCCCCGAACCGATGTGTCACACGCTAGCGGGGCGGGCGGTTGGGGCCAACCTATTTTTGACCTGCGGAAATGCGGCAGGGAGGGGTTGCAGCGGGCCAACATTGGCCCGGCCGCAGGACGGCGCACGACGGACGATGCGCGACGGACGACGCACGACGGACGACAGAGGACCCACGACGCACGACGCACGACGCACCGACCCGCCGCTACCCCCCGTAGCGGTGCTTGAGGTTCGGGTCGTCCAGCCACCACGGCCGCATCCCGCCCTCGTCCTCCTCCGGCCGCCCCGCCGCCCGGTCCTGCGCGGCCTGCGCCTCGAAGCGGGCGTCCAGCTCGGCGTCCACGGCCTTGATCTCCTCGCGCCCCTGCACCACCATCCGCCGCACCAGCGCGGCCAGGAACGGCAGGCCGACGAGGTCGCCCAGCACCCAGAAGGCGTTGCCGCCCCAAGTCTGGTCCTGCGCCAGGCTCGGCCCCCAGGGCCGCCCGAGCGCCACGTAGTAGTGCTCGGCGACGAGGTGCCCGCCGTAGATCAGCACGATCCCGAGCCCCGCGTCGAAGATCACCTCGGCGAAGGTGATGAACAGCCCGACCAGGTGCGGGTACTCGTGCCCGACCGGGTCGAGCTGCAGCCGCGGCCAGAAGTAGGCGAGGCCCAGCAGCACCAACGCCAGGTGCAGCACCAGGTTGCCGACACCGCTGGAGACCGACCACTCGTACCAGGGCGTGAAGTAGAGGAGCCACGGCGGCGCCATCAGCAGCGCGGTGGAGACCGCGGGGAACATCAGCACCTTGGAGGGTCGGCTGCGCAGCGCCCGCAGGATCCGCTCCCGCCGGTGCTCCGGCGAGGACCGGACCAGCAGCGAGACGGGGGCGCCGAGCGCGAGCAGCAGCGGGACGACCATGAGCAGCAGCACGACCTGCACGGCCCGGTCGGTGAACAGGACGCGCTCGTACACCCCGAGGCCGGAGCAGGTGCACCAGATCCACAGCAGCAGCCCGCCGAGGAAGGCCGCGGTGCGGGTGGGCTGCCAGCGGGCGCCGTCGCCGCGGTTCGCGGTGCGCACCGCGGCCAGGTACCAGCCGCCGAGCAGCAGCGACAGGGCGAGCACCACCGGTTCGAAGGTCCAGGAGGTGGCCAGGTCGGACCACTGCCACGCGGGCGGTCCGCCGTACGCGAGCACCCGGGCCCCGTCGGCCAACCCGCCGGCCAACGCGCCGTCCACCGCGCCGTTCATCCGTCCGCCCACCTCATCCCTACCGCCGCAGGGGCCGCGGCGCCCGGCCATGATGGCCTTCCCGACGCCGTCCGCCGCAGCCGGGGCCCACCTCTATACCCGGACCTGAACAAAGCTTTGCCAAAGCCGAACAAAGCTTTGCCCAGGCAAAGTTCTGCCCATGGCGACCCCGGAGGCGCAACCGGCGCGAGCCCGCTCCCGTCTGGCAGGATGCACCGTCGGCGATACCGGCCACGTGGGTGACAGCAAGGGGACGACAAGAGGTGCAAAGCACTGCACGCGGCGAGGGCCGGCGGCTGGCCGCGCGCCACCGCAACATCGAGCTGGGCCTGCTGGCGCTCGCGGTGGCCGTCTGCCTGGCCGGACACATCGACGCCTCGCTGGCGATGACCGACAAGCTGCCGCCCGGGCTCCTCGTCCACGGCCTGTCCCTCGGCGCGCTGGTCGCGGTGGCGCACCTGGCGGTGCGCCGGTTCGCACCGTACGCGGACCCGCTGATCCTGCCGCTGGGCGTGTTCCTGACCGGCTTCGGGCTGGTGCTGCTGGACCGGCTGGACTTCAGCTACAAGGCCGCGCACGCCGCCAAGGGCGACTACCAGAAGCTCCCGGCCGCGCCGGGCCAGCTGATGTGGACGTTCATCGCGGTGGCGGCGGCGCTCGCGCTGATCGTCTTCGTCAAGCACCACCGCTTCTTCCAGCGCTACGTCTACGTGCTGATGGCGGGCGCGCTGATCCTGCTGACCGCGCCGATCTTCTCGCCGACCGACAGCTTCGGCGCCAAGCGCTGGATCAAGCTCCCCGGGCTGCCCTCCTTCGAGCCGGACGAGTTCGTGAAGGTCGCGATCACGATCTTCTTCGCGGGCTACCTGATGGCCTCCCGGGACGCCCTGGCACTGGCCGGGCGGAAGGTCTGGGGGATGACCCTCCCGCGCGGGCGGCACGCCGGACCGGTGCTGGCGATCTGGGCGGTCAGCCTGATGGTGCTGATCTTCGAACGCGACCTGGGCACCTCGCTGATCTTCTTCGGCGTCTTCGTCGTGATGCTGTACGTGGCGACCGAGCGCACCAGCTGGGTGGTGCTCGGCCTGCTGATGGCGGTCGGCGGCGCGGCCGTGGTCGGCACCGTGGAGCCGCACGTGCACGGACGCGTCGAGGCCTGGCTGCACCCGCTCGACTACTTCCCCCCGGTCAACAACCAGGCGATCTCCGCACAGCCCGCCGAGGCCCTGTTCAGCCTCGGCACCGGACACATGACCGGGACCGGCCTGGGCTCCGGCCGGCCGTGGCTGATCGGCTTCGCCGGGCGCAGCGACTTCATCTTCACCACCATCGGCGAGGAACTCGGCCTGGCCGGGGTGACCGCGATCCTGCTGGTGTACGTGCTGCTGATCCAGCGCGGGCTGCGCACCGCGGTCGGCCTGACCGACCCGTTCGGCAAGCTGCTGGCCACCGGCCTGTCGGCGGCCCTCGCGCTGCAGGTGTTCGTGGTGGTCGGCGGCGTGAGCGGGCTGGTCCCGCTGACCGGCAAGGCGCTGCCCTTCCTGGCGGCCGGCGGTTCCTCCCTACTGGCGAACTGGCTGATGGTCGCCCTGCTGATCAAGCTGAGCGACTCCTCGGGGCGCACCGCCATGGACCCGGCCCCGACCAGCCCGGAGCCGCTCCCGGCGCAGGCCGTCCCGGCCGAGCGGGCGGCGGCCGGCACTCCGGCCTCCGCCACCCCGGGCGGGACCCTGGGGGCGGGCGAACCGCTGGCCGCGGGCCTGGACCCGCTGCCGGGCACCGGGCCCGACCCGGCGGGCCCGTCGTCCGCGCCGTCCGCGCCGCCCGGCCCCGGCCACGCGGACCCGGGCGCCCCCACCGAGCTGCGCCCCTCCTTCGGCCACGCGCCCGGCGCGCCCCGGCCCGACGGACCGCAGCACGGCGGAACGCTGCCCGGCACCCCCCAGTACGGCGGTCCGCAGTTCGGCGGTCCGCAGCACGGTGGCCCCCAGCACGGTGGAGCGCAGGCGTCGTACGGCTACCCGCCGATCAACGAGCAGTCCACCCACGGCTACGGCCACCCGCAGCAGCCCCCGTACCCGCAGAACCCGACGATCGGCTGACCCCACCGGCACACCCCGGCCCCACCGGCACCCACCGGCACACCCCGCCGGCCGGCCGTCAAGGTCCCGTCAAGGTGCCGCAGGCCCCCGCCGACCGGCCCGGACCGCCCTCGGCACGATTCGTACACAAGTCGAACACCGGCCGACCGCCGTCAGCGCAACCGACAACGCGACCGGCAACGCAGAGGGCCTCCCCCGCACCCGCGAGGGAGGCCCTGCCCGTACCAAGCCGCCGCCACGGCCGTGCCCCTACCGTGCCACTACCGCGCCACTACCGCTGCTCCCACGGCGGCTGCGGCGGCCTGGGCGGGTACCCCGGCACCTGCTCCGCCCCCGGCCCCGCACCCGGTCCCGCACCCGCCCCCGGCCGCTCCGGCGGCGGTGGGGAGGGCCGGTCGCTGTCCGGCGGCGGCGGGGCGGGCCGGTGGTGCGGCCCGGGCCGGGCGGTGAGCCGCGCGCGCACGTTGTCGGCGGCCAGCACGTCGGCCCACCGCTCGGGGTACTCGGCGGGCACGTCGACGTCGTCGCCGTCCTCCTCGCCCCACTCCTCCTCGACGCCCTCGGCCAGTCCGAGTTCGCGGGCCCGCCGGGCCCGTTCGACGGCCCGGCGGGCGGCGACCTCGCGGACCACCGCGGCGGCCGCCTCCTCGTGGGCGCGCTCGTTCTCGGCGCGGGCGTCGGCGGTCTCCAGGGTGGGCCAGCGGCGGTCTATGGCGGCGTTCATGGCGGCGCCGATGAGTACGGCGAGGGCCACCACGAAGATCCACAGCAGGACGGCCACCGGCGCGGCCAGCGAGCCGTACACCGAGGGGCCCTCGACCGAGCTGACCAGGTAGAGCCGCAGGCCGACGCTGCAGAAGACGAGGACCACCAGGGCGACCAGCGCGCCGGGGATGTCCTCGCGCCAGGGCGTGGAGACCGGCACGGCCAGGTGGTAGAGGGTGGTGAGGGAGACGATCAGCAGCAGGATGGCGACCGGCCAGTAGGCGGCGCCGACGAGCCCGGCGGCGCCGGGGACGGCGTTCTCGACCAGTCCGGGCCCGGCCATCAGCAGCGGCAGCACCAGTGAGCCGATCACCAGGGCGCCGAGGTAGAGGCCGAGCGACAGCAGCCGGGTCTTGACGATGCCGCGCTTGCCGTCCAGCCCGTACATGACGGTGATGGTGTCGATGAAGATGTAGAGGGCCCTGGAGCCGGACCACAGCGACAGCAGGAAGCCGATCGAGATCAGGTCGGGCCGGGCCTGGTCGAAGACCTGGCTGAGCAGCGGTTTGACGACCTCGTTGACGGAGGAGTCGGACAGGACCGTTCCGGAGGCCGAGACGATGTCGTGCTTGAGCCGCTCGATGGTGCCCGCGCCGAGGAACCCGTCGAGGTAGCCGAGGGTGGCGGCGAGGCCGAGCAGCAGCGGCGGGATGGACAGCAGGGTGAAGAAGGCCGCCTCGGCGGCGAGGCCGGTGACCCGGTACTCGACGCAGGTGTTGGTGGTGTCCTTGACCAAGTCCCACGCCGTGCGGCGCCACAGGCCCTGTTTGGCCGCGCGCCGGGAGCCCTTGCCCCGGCGCCGGGAGGGCCGTTCGGGGTTCGGTCTGCTCGTATCGCCTGCTGCTTGCACAGGGCTAACGGTATCGGGCCGGGTCGCTCCGGTTGATCTCCCCCGGGGTGCGGGCGCGTGCGCCCCGGCCGTGCGGGCTGCCGTCCGGGCACGTGCGCACCGCCGCGTCGGCCGCCGCACCGGACCGCGGTCCGAGCGCCCGTCAGGAGGCCCGGCCGGGAGCGGCGGGAACGCCCGGGCGTCCCAGATGCCGAAACTCCGGAGTCCAGTATGCGGATGTTAGTGGACCGCGAGTCCCGCGCCGTGCGAATCTCTTGCCATGCCTAGCGCCGGAACCACCCTAGTAGGTCGACTCCACGTCGATCTCCTTCGCGTGTCCAGCGCCATCTGTCCGGTGACCTGAGCTCCCACCCCGCCGCACCACCGCACCCGGCGCCGTCCACCCCGCCATCCCCGCACGAGCGGATGCGCAGGCGCCCGCCCGGCCCGGTCAGCTGCTCTCCCGGCCCTGAGAAACCCGCAGGTCACAGCAGCGATCGCACGGCCGAGCACGCCCCGCGACCCACCCGGCGCCAGCGCCACCTGCCTAGAAGGACTTCACCATGGCCACCTCTCCCGAGACTGCCGAGCCCACGGCCGACCGCCCGGTCGCGCCCCGCCCCGCCGCGGCTCGCAAGGTGACCCGCCACCGCGGCGAGGGCCAGTGGGGCATGGGGCACTTCACCCCGCTGAACGCCAACGAGCAGTTCAAGAAGGACGACGACGGTCTCAATGTGCGGACACGTATTGAGACGATCTACGCGCACCGGGGCTTCGACTCGATCGACCCCGCGGACCTGCGCGGCCGGATGCGCTGGTGGGGGCTCTACACCCAGCGCAAGGAGGGCATCGACGGCGGCAAGACCGCGATCCTGGACCCGCACGAGCTGGACGCCGAGTACTTCATGCTCCGGGTGCGCATCGACGGCGGCCGGCTGACCGTCGCCCAGCTGCGCGCGGTCGCCGAGGTCTCCGAGCAGTACGCCCGGGGCACCGCCGACCTGACCGACCGGCAGAACATCCAGTACCACTGGATCCGGATCGAGGACGTCCCGGCGATCTGGCAGAAGCTGGAGGCCGTCGGCCTGTCCACCACCGAGGCCTGCGGCGACACCCCGCGCGTCATCCTCGGCTCGCCGGTGGCCGGCATCGCCGAGGACGAGATCATCGACGGCACCCCGGCCATCGAGGAGATCCAGCGCCGCTTCATCGGCAACAAGGACTTCTCCAACCTGCCGCGCAAGTTCAAGAGCGCGGTCTCCGGCTCCCCGCAGCTGGACGTCGCCCACGAGATCAACGACGTCGCCTTCGTCGGCGTGGTCCACCCCGAGCACGGGCCCGGCTTCGACCTGTGGGTCGGCGGCGGCCTGTCCACCAACCCCAAGCTCGGCGTGCGCCTGGGCGCCTGGGTCCCGCTGGACGAGGTCGCCGACGTCTACGGCGGTGTCATCGGCATCTTCCGCGACTACGGCTACCGGCGCCTGCGCAACCGCGCCCGGCTCAAGTTCCTGGTCGCCGACTGGGGCGTGGAGAAGTTCCGTCAGGTCCTGGAGGACGAGTACCTGAAGTACCGCCTCGTCGACGGGCCCGCCCCGGCCGAGCCCGCCGCCCGCTGGCGCGACCACGTCGGCGTCCACAAGCAGCAGGACGGCCGCTACTACATCGGCTTCGCCCCGCGCGTCGGCCGGGTCGACGGCAAGCTGCTCGGCCGGATCGCCGACCTCGCCGCCGCCCACGGCAGCGACCGGCTGCGCACCACCGCCGAGCAGAAGATGCTGGTCCTCGACATCGCCGAGGAGCACGTCGACTCGGTGGTGGCCGGCCTGGAGGAGCTCGACCTGCGGGTCACCCCCTCGCCGTTCCGCCGCGGCACCATGGCCTGCACCGGCATCGAGTACTGCAAGCTCGCCATCGTCGAGACCAAGGAGCGCGGGCGCACCCTGATCGACGAACTGGAGCAGCGCCTGCCGGAGTTCGCCGAGCCGCTGACCATCAACATCAACGGCTGCCCGAACGCCTGCGCCCGGATCCAGGTCGCCGACATCGGCCTCAAGGGCCAGCTGGTCACCGACGAGCACGGCGAGCAGGTCGAGGGCTACCAGGTCCACCTGGGCGGCGCGCTCGGCCTGGAGGCCGGCTTCGGCCGCAAGGTCCGCGGCCTCAAGGTCACCAGCGCCGGCCTGCCCGACTACGTCGAGCGCGTGCTGACCCGCTACCAGGCCGACCGCGCCGAGGGCGAGCGCTTCGCCCAGTGGACGGCCCGCGCCACCGAGGAGCAGCTGTCGTGAGCGAGCGCAGCGAGCGAACCGGTAGGCAGGGCGTTGTTCGCGAAGCGAACGCCGAGCGGAGCGAGGTGGGCGATGAGTGAGCGAGCCGCGCCGTTCTTCTGCCCGTACTGCGGGGACGAGGACCTGCGCCCGTCCGAGGCCGGCCACGGCGCCTGGGAGTGCCACGGCTGCCGCCGCGCCTTCCAGTTGAAGTTCCTCGGCCTGCTGTCACCGACCAACGGGGGTGCGTCGCATGACCGACCGGGCCACGACTGACCACGAGGAGCTCGCCGTCCGGGCCGGCCGCGAGCTGGAGGAGGCCACCCCGCAGGAGGTGCTGCGCTGGGCCGCCGACACCTTCGGCGAGCGGTTCTGCGTCACCTCCTCGATGGAGGACGCGGTGGTCGCCCACCTCGCCTCCTCGGTGTTCCCGGGGGTGGACGTGGTGTTCCTGGACACCGGCTACCACTTCCCGGAGACCATCGGGACCAGGGACGCGGTCGCCGCGACCATGCCGGTCAACGTCATCACGCTCACCCCGCTGAGGACGGTCGCCGAGCAGGACGCCGAGCACGGGCCGCGGCTGCACGACCGCGACCCGGACCTGTGCTGCGCGCTGCGCAAGGTCGAGCCGCTCAACCGCGGCCTGGCCGGCTACGACGCGTGGGCGACCGGGCTGCGCCGCGACGAGTCCCCGACCCGGGCGAACACGCCGGTGGTCTCCTGGGACCCGAAGCGCCGCAAGGTCAAAATCGCCCCGATCGCCCGCTGGACGCAGCAGGACGTGGACGCCTACGTCGCCGCGAACGGCGTGCTGCTCAACCCGCTGCTGTGGGAGGGCTACCCGTCCATCGGCTGCTCGCCGCTGTCCTGCACCCGCAAGCCGGGCGAGGGCGAGGACGCCCGGGCCGGCCGCTGGTCCGGCTCCGGCAAGACCGAGTGCGGCATCCACCTCTGAGGCCCCCGGCCTCCTGACCGTCCGTCAACCACCGCGTAAGGAACGAACCGTGACAGCTCACACCCCGGCCGCCGACGGAGCCGCAGAGGCGGCCCCCGCGGCCGCCCCCTGCGAGCGCGGCGCCACCGTGTGGCTGACCGGGCTGCCGAGCGCGGGCAAGACCACCCTGGCCTTCGCACTGGCCGGACGGCTGCGCGCCGAGGGCCACAAGGTCGAGGTGCTGGACGGCGACGAGATCCGCGAGTTCCTCTCCAAGGGCCTCGGCTTCTCCCGCGAGGACCGGCACACCAACGTCACCCGGATCGGCTTCGTCGCCGAGAAGCTCGCCGCCAACGGCGTCAAGGTGCTCGCCCCGGTGATCGCCCCGTTCGCCGACTCCCGCACCGCGGTGCGCGAGCGGCACGCCGCGGCCGGCACCGAGTTCCTGGAGATCCACGTCGCCACCCCGGTCGAGCTGTGCGCCGAACGGGACGTCAAGGGCCTGTACGCCAAGCAGGCCGCCGGGGAGATCTCCGGCCTGACCGGCGTCGACGACCCGTACGAGGCCCCGGCCGCACCGGAGTTGCGCCTCCAGACGCAGGGCCGCGCGGTCGCCGAGTCCGCCGCCGAGCTGCACGCCTTCCTGACCGAGAGGGGTCTGGCATGACCACCGCGACCGACAGCCCGGTCCGCACCCAGGACGCCGGCCAGGATTCAGGGGGGCCCTTCGCGCTGTCCCACCTGGACGCGCTGGAGGCCGAGTCGGTGCACATCTTCCGCGAGGTCGCGGGGGAGTTCGAGCGCCCGGTGATCCTGTTCTCCGGCGGCAAGGACTCCATCCTGATGCTGCACCTGGCGCTCAAGGCCTTCGCGCCGGCCGCCGTGCCCTTCTCCCTCCTGCACGTCGACACCGGCCACAACTTCCCCGAGGTCCTCGCCTACCGCGACCGGACCGTCGCCGAGCACAACCTGCGCCTGCACGTCGCCCACGTCCAGGACTTCATCGACGACGGCCGACTGCGCGAGCGCCCCGACGGCACCCGCAACCCGCTGCAGACCGTGCCACTGCTCGACGCCATCGAGACCAACCGCTTCGACGCGGTGTTCGGCGGCGGGCGCCGCGACGAGGAGAAGGCCCGCGCCAAGGAGCGCGTCTTCTCCCTGCGCGACGAGTTCGGCGCCTGGGACCCGCGCCGCCAGCGCCCCGAGCTGTGGTCGCTGTACAACGGCCGCCACGCCGTCGGCGAGCACGTGCGGGTCTTCCCGCTGTCCAACTGGACCGAGCTGGACGTCTGGCAGTACATCGAGCGCGAGGGCATCGAACTCCCCGAGATCTACTACGCCCACGAGCGGGACGTCTTCGCCCGCAGCGGCATGTGGCTCACCGCCGGCGAGTGGGGCGGCCCCAAGGACAGCGAGCCCGTCGAGCGGCGCCTGGTGCGCTACCGCACCGTCGGCGACATGTCCTGCACCGGCGCCGTCGACTCCGACGCCACCACCATCGAGGCCGTGATCGCCGAGATCGCCGCCAGCCGCCTCACCGAGCGCGGCGCCACCCGCGCCGACGACAAGCTGTCCGAGGCCGCGATGGAAGACCGCAAGCGCGAGGGGTACTTCTAATGAGCACCACCAGCACGACCGTCGGGACCAGCGCCACCTCCCTGCTGCGCTTCGCCACCGCCGGCTCCGTCGACGACGGCAAGTCCACCCTGGTCGGCCGCCTGCTGCACGACTCCAAGTCGGTGCTCGCCGACCAGCTGGAGGCCGTCGAGCACGCCTCCCGCAGCCGCGGCCAGGAGGCACCCGACCTCGCGCTGCTCACCGACGGCCTGCGGGCCGAGCGCGAGCAGGGCATCACCATCGACGTCGCCTACCGCTACTTCGCCACCCCCCGGCGCCGCTTCATCCTCGCCGACACCCCCGGGCACGTGCAGTACACCCGCAACATGGTGACCGGCGCCTCCACCGCCGAACTCGCCGTCGTCCTGGTCGACGCCCGCAACGGCGTGGTCGAGCAGACCCGCCGGCACGCCGCCGTCGCCGCCCTGCTGCGGGTGCCGCACGTGGTGCTGGCCGTCAACAAGATGGACCTGGTCGACTACGCCGAGCCGGTGTTCGCCGCGATCGCCGCCGAGTTCACCGCCTACGCCGCCTCGCTCGGGGTCAAGGACGTGCTGGCCGTCCCGATCTCCGCCCTCGCCGGGGACAACGTCGTCGAGCCGTCCGCGCAGATGGACTGGTACGGCGGCCCGACCCTGCTGGAGCACCTGGAGACCGTCCCGGTCGGCAGCGACCCCGGCGCGGAGCCCGCCCGCTTCCCCGTCCAGTACGTGATCCGCCCGCAGACCGAGGAGCACCCCGACTACCGCGGCTACGCGGGCCAGCTGGCCTCCGGCGTGCTGCGCGTCGGCGACCCCGTCACCGTGCTGCCCTCCGGCCACACCACCACCGTCGCCGCCATCGACGCCCTCGGACGGGAAACGGACCTCGCCTGGGCCCCGCAGTCGGTCACCGTCCGCCTCGCCGACGACCTCGACATCTCCCGCGGCGACCTCATCACCGCCGGAGCCTCCCCCGCCCCCACCAAGGACATCGAGGCCACCGTCAGCCACCTCAACGAGCGGCCGCTGCGCGCCGGGGACAAGGTGCTGCTCAAGCACACCACCCGCACCGTGCGCGCCCTCGTCAAGGAGATCACCTACCGCATCGACATCGACACCCTCGAACAGCGCTCCGGCACCGAGGGGTTGAACGTCAACGACATCGGCCACGTGAAGCTGCGCACCGCCGAGCCGCTGGCCCTCGACGACTACACCGACAACCGCCGCACCGGCTCGTTCCTGCTGATCGACCCGGCCGACGGCACCACCCTCACCGCCGGCATGGCGGGCGAGGCCTTCGCCACCGTACGCACCGACGGCGCGCCCGGCGCGCCCGAAGAGGAGGACTGGGTCTGATGCCCAGCGAGGCGTTCTCGGGCATGGACAAGGAAGGCGGCCGCATCGGCAGCGGCGTCCTCGGCAGCGGCCAGGGCGGCTTGACCCGATGTGCGGGCCGACGGGGCTGAGAACGCCCCGTCACCGGGCCGCTCCCCACGGCCGCCCGGCTTGCCCGGCACACCCCCTGCCGCAAGCGCCACCTTCCCACCGTCCGCCCGGGACCGCTTCCTGACGGTCCGTCCGCGAACAGGACCCACCATGGCACCGCACCAGGCACCCTCGTACCGCACCCCCTCCGATCGGCCCGCCCGCCCCAACGCCGGCCGGATCAGACGCACGGCCGCGGCCGCCGCCGCCGGCCTGACCGCCGTCGCCCTGCTGTCGGCCTGCAGCTACGGCTCCAAAGCCGACACCAAGGCCGACACCGCGGCCACCGTGGGGAGCTCGGCGTCCGGCCCCAAGCTCACCGCGGACACGGTGAAGATCGGCTACTTCGCCAACCTGACCCACGGCACCCCGCTGGTCGGGCTCCAGGAAGGCATATTCCAGAAGGAGTTGGGCGCCACCCAGGTGAAGACCCAGGTCTTCAACGCGGGCCCGGCGGAGATCGAGGCGCTCAACGCCGGATCGATCGACATCGGCTGGATCGGCCCCTCCCCGGCGATCAACGGCTACACCAAGTCCGACGGCAAGTCCTTGAAGATCATCGGCGGTTCGGCCTCCGGCGGGGTCAAGCTGGTGGTCAACCCCGAGAAGATCGGCTCGCTGGACGACCTCAAGGGCAAGAAGATCGCCACCCCGCAGCTGGGCAACACCCAGGACGTGGCGCTGCTCAACTACCTGGCCGGCAAGGGCTACAAGGTCGACGCGGCGTCCGGCGCGGGCGACGTCTCGGTGGTGCGCACCGACAACAAGGTCACCCCCGACGCCTACCGGCAGGGCTCCATCGACGGCGCCTGGGTGCCCGAGCCCACCGCCTCCAAGCTGGTCACCCTCGGCGCGAAGGTCCTGCTCAACGAGAAGGACGTCTGGCCGGACAAGAAGTTCGTGATCACCAACATCATCGTCTCGCAGAAGTTCCTCAAGGAGCACCCGGACGTGGTGGAGGCCGTGCTGCGCGGCTCGGTGAACACCAACGCCTTCATCAAGGCCAACCCCGACAAGGCCAAGGCCGACGCCAACGAGGCGATCAAGAAGGAGGCCGGCAACGCGCTGGAGCCGGCCGTCCTCGACCCGGCCTGGTCCGACATCGACTTCCTGGACGACCCGCTGGCGAACACCCTCCAGGCCGAGGCCGACCACGCCGTCACCGCCGGGCTCCTCAAGAAGCCCAACCTGAACGGCATCTACGACCTCACCCTGCTGAACAAGGTCCTCGCGGCCAAGGGCCAGGCGCCCGTGGCGGACGCCGGACTCGGCGCCAAGTAGCCCGGCGCCCCGCAGCTCCGCGGTCCGGCCCCCGCCCGCCCGGTCGATCCCCGATCGATGCCCACCGGGCCGGGCGGGGCCGGACCCGGCCTCCCGCTCCGCAGCCCCCGCCAGCCCCGCCAGACCACTCACGCAGGAGGTGCCCGGATGACCCCGGCACTGACCACCTCGGCGGACGCCCCCGGCGCCGACGCCACCGGCGGCACCCCCGCCGTCCGGATCTCGCACGTGCACAAGTCCTTCGGCCGCCCGGGCGCCGCCACCCACGTGCTGGACGACATCACCCTCGACGTCGCGCCCGGCGAGTTCGTCACCCTGCTCGGCGCCTCGGGCTGCGGCAAGTCCACCCTGCTCAACCTGGTCGCCGGCCTCGACGCGCCCACCCGCGGCAGCATCGAGGTGTCCGGCGGCCGCCCCGCCCTGATGTTCCAGGAACACGCCCTGTTCCCCTGGCTCACCGCCGGGAAGAACATCGAACTGGCCCTCAAGCTGGCCGGCGTCCCCCGCCCCGAACGCCGGGCCGAGGCCGAGCGCCTGCTCGAACTCGTCCGCCTGAACGGCGCGTACGGCAAGCGGGTGCACGAGCTGTCCGGTGGCATGCGCCAGCGCGTCGCGATGGCCCGCGCCCTCGCCCAGGGCAGCAAGGTGCTGCTGATGGACGAGCCGTTCGCGGCCCTCGACGCCATCACCCGGGACGTCCTGCACGACGAGATCACCCGGATCTGGGCCGAACGGCAGCTGTCCGTCCTGTTCGTCACCCACAACGTGCGCGAGGCCGTCCGGCTGGCCCAGCGCGTCGTGCTGCTCTCCTCCCGCCCCGGCCGGGTCGCCCGGGAGTGGCGGATCGACCTTCCGCAGCCGCGCCGCATCGAGTCCTCCGGCGTCGCCGACCTGTCCATCGAGATCACCGAAGAACTGCGTGGGGAGATCCGTCGCCATGGCCAGCACTGACACCGCTCCCGTCGTCCTGGACAAGAACCCCGTCTCCGACAGCGTCTCCGACAGCGCCGACGTCGGCGCCGGCCTGGACGCCCTCGACTCCGTCACCGCCCGGCGCAGCTCGCTCGGCGAGGTGCTGCGCGGCAAGGCCCTGCCGCCGCTGATCGGCGTGCTGGTGGTGCTGGCGCTGTGGCAGGGCGCGTACAGCCTGCACCTCACCTCCTCGTACAAGCTGCCCAGCCCCACCGACGTGTGGCACTCCCTCCAGGACCTCTGGTACCAGGGCACGCTGTTCTCGATCATCTGGACCAGCGTCTGGCGCGGCCTGTCGGGCTTCCTGCTCGCCGTCGTCATCGGCACCCCGATCGGCCTGGTCGTCGCCCGGGTCAGGCCGGTGCGCACCGCGATCGGCCCGGTCCTCCAGGGCCTCCAGTCGCTGCCCTCGGTCGCCTGGGTGCCGGCCGCCGTCATCTGGCTCGGCATCAACGACCAGATGATGTACGCGGTGATCCTGCTCGGCGCCGTCCCGTCCATCGCCAACGGGCTGGTGGCCGGCATCGACCAGGTCCCGCCGCTGTTCCTGCGGGCCGGGCGCACCCTCGGCGCCACCGGCCTGACCGGCGCCCGCCACGTGCTCATCCCCGCCGCGCTGCCCGGCTACCTGGCCGGCCTCAAGCAGGGCTGGGCGTTCTCCTGGCGCTCCCTGATGGCCGCCGAGCTCGTCGCCTCCTCCCCCGACCTCGGCCGGGGCCTGGGCCGGTTCCTGGAGGACCAGCGCGAGTTCTCCGACATGTCCGGGGTGCTGCTCGGCATCATCCTGATCCTGTTCGTCGGCATCGCCATCGAACTGCTCGTCTTCACCCCGGTCGAACGCCGGGTGCTGCGCAACCGCGGCCTGCTGGCCTCCGGCAAGTGAGGCGGCCGCCGGTGCCCGCCCTCCTGCTCATCGCCCACGGCAGCCGCGACCCGCGGCACGCCGCGACCGTGGCCGCGCTGGTCCGGGAGGTGCGGGCCCAGCGGCCCGCCCTGGAGGTCGCCACCGCCTACCTGGACCACTGCGCGCCGCGGATCCCCCAGCTGGTCGGGCGGTCCGGCCGGTTCGGGCGGGCGGCGGACGCGGTGGCCGTCCCACTGCTGCTCAACCGGGCCTTCCACGCCAAGCACGACATCCCCGCCGCGCTGCGCGCCACCGGCACGGGCCTGCCGGTGGCGGACGTGCTGGGCCCCTCCCCGCTGCTGCTCGCCGCCCTGGACCGCCGGCTGGCCGGGGCCGGGCTCGACGTCGGCTCCGCGGCGGTCCGCGCCCGTACGGGGGTGGTGCTGGCCGCGGCCGGCTCCTCCGACCCGGCCGCCGACGCGGCCACCCGCCGGGTCGCCGCCGAGTGGCGCCGCACCCGCGGCTGGGCCGCCGTCGAGGTCGCGTACGCCTCGGCGGCGGGCCCGCGCGTGCCCGACGCCCTCGCCGCCCTGCGCGCGGCCGGCGCCGAGCGGACCGC
Organism: Kitasatospora sp. NPDC056076; assembly: GCF_042266305.1. Taxonomy (NCBI): domain Bacteria; kingdom Bacillati; phylum Actinomycetota; class Actinomycetes; order Kitasatosporales; family Streptomycetaceae; genus Kitasatospora; species Kitasatospora sp. NPDC056076. The sequence continues at coordinate 41,649 of NZ_JBHJWG010000021.1, read as the reverse complement.
CGTCGCCCCGTACCTGCTGGCCCCGGGCCTGCTGCCGGACCGCATCGCGGCGGCTGCGGCGGGCGCGGACCTGGTCGCCGACGTCCTCGGCGCCGCCCCGGAGCTGGCCGCACTGCTGCTGGAACGCTACGACCGGGTCCGCCGGGCGGCGGCAACGGTTCCGGCGCTGAGCGCCTGAGCCGGAGTCCGGCTCAGCGCGCCTCTGTCTCCGCCCGGTGCACGTACGCGGCGATCTCGGCGGCTTCCCAGTGCCGCGCCCGCTCGAAGTGCCGACCGGTCCGGGCCGCATGCTCCTGCTGGTGACGCGCGACGGCGGCGGTGATCACACTCAGTGGCACGGTCCCGCCCGGGTCCACGACGGCGGCTTCGACCCATTCCCGGAGGAGGACGCCCGGCTCGGTCTCCCGCTCCTGCGCCCGTCGTCGCACCTCGTCCATCACCGGCTTGGGCAGCCGCAGCCAGGTGGTGATCATCGCCGGCTCCGGGGCCGGCGGCTCGGCGTCCATGACCTGGCCCCCGGCCAGTTCGCGCGTCCCGCCGTACCCGGCGATCGCTTCGAGCTCCGGCTCGTCGGCCATCCACCACTCCCATCGAGCCACCGGGCCTCTCCCGTCTCCTGGGCCGCAGCGTGCCAGCGGCCCGCACGCCGGGCCAGCCGCACCCACTCGGGCGGGTGACGGCTCGCGGCAGCACCGAGGGCGGGGGCCGCCGGGGGGCGGGGGGCCCCCCCGGGGGGGGGGGGGTTTGAAAAAAAACAA
>NZ_JBHJWG010000021.1:2017-40881 GCF_042266305.1 Kitasatospora sp. NPDC056076 | reverse complement strand
CGGGGCCCCCGCGTGCCCCGGGCCCCCCCCCCGGGCCCAGCCCCCCCACGCGGGGGGGGTGTGGGCCGGGGCCCCACCGGGGGGCGCCCCGGGCCGGTGCCGTGCGCGCCCTCGGGGTGGGGCCGGGTCGGACCCGGCGGAGGGTGAAGGTGTCGCCCGGGTGGCCGGCGTCGGCGTCGGCGTCGGCGAGGCCTCCGGAGAGCTGGTAGAGGGCGCCGTCGGGGCGGGCGGGGATCCCGTCCCGGGCCCCGCAAGAGGGGAGGTCCGCCGCCCGACGGGGGCGCGGGCGGCGGACCCGGCTCCGGTGGTGGTGCGTCAGGCCGGGAGGTTCCACTTCTGGTTGGCGGCGCCGTTGCAGTCCCAGATGCCGAGCTGGTTGCCGTTGTTGGTGGCGAAGCCGAGGTCGTCCAGGCAGCGGCCGGACTGCGGATTGTAGAGCGAGCCGTCGGAGCGGGCCTGCCACTGCTGGGCACCGGTGCCGTTGCAGTCGTAGAGCTGGACCATGGTGTGGTTGGCGGTGCCGCCGCCGGCGACGTCCATGCACTTGCCGAGGGCGCGGACGGTGCCGTCGACGCCGATCCGCCACTTCTGCGCGACGGAGCCGTTGCAGTCGTAGATCTGGACGGGGGTGCCGTTGCCGAGGTTGGCGCCCTTCACGTCGACGCACTTGTTGGCGTAGCCGGTGATCTGGCCGGTCGGGCCGGCCGGCGGGGTGGCGCCCAGGATGACGCGCGGGAACATGACGCTGTCGCCGATGCCGCAGGCCGCGGAGACGCTGCCGTCCCCGATCGCCACGCCGCCGATCGCGGGGCGGGTGAACTGCACGGTGTGGGTGGAGTTCCAGTAGTAACAGGTGGCGGTGACGGTCCAGGTCTGCATCGGGTCGAGGCCGCTGCAGCTGCCGATCGCGCTCCAGCCCGCGACGTAGGCGCCGCAGGAGGGCGCGGCCTGGGCGGAGGTGGCGGGTGCGGCCAGGGCGGCGGCCCCGGCGAGCAGGGCGGTGGTCAGCAGGGCGGAGGTTCGGCGCATCGGGACGGTGGTCCTTCCGGTCGGCGAATCGCGTCAACACGACGTCTGTGCACTGGTGGTGACTGTGCGGCAGTTGTGTGGGCCGTGTAGAAGAATCGGGGTTCGCCGGGTCACCGTCAAGCTCTCGTTCAAGGCGAGCTTCAACGGATTCACGCCAGCTGTTCGGGCAACGGTCGCTCGGACGGCCCGGAGCGCGACGCCCGGAAACGCGGAACGGGCCCCGCACTCCCCACCACAGGGGAGCACGGGGCCCGTTCGGCGAAACCGGGGCCGGGGGCCGGGAGACCGGGACGGCCGTCAGTCGAACTTGCGGCGCTGGCGCCCCGTCCCGTAGTTGCCGCCGGACTGGGAGCCGCTGCCCGGCCGGGCCCGGCCGGAGGAGCGCCCGATGAACCCGGCGGCCTGCGGCCGCTCGCCCTGGGTGGCGGCGCCGAGGCGCTGCTTGGGGCGCGGGCGGCGCGGGTTGCCGTTCATGTCGACGTCGGCGGGCAGCCCGGAGCGCTTGGCGGGGCGGCGGCGCGGGTTGCCGGACTTGCCGGCGCCCTTGCCGTCGGCCGAGGCGGCCGGGGCCGCGGGCTGGGCGGCGGCCGGGACGACCAGCGCGACCGCGACGCCGCTGGGGGTGCGGGCGCCGGTGATCCGGGACAGCTCGGCGTCGCCGGGGCGGATCTTGGTGACGGTCGGGCGGATCCCGGCGACCGTCATCAGCCGGTTGACCTCGCGGCGCTGCTCGGGCAGGACGAGGGTGACGACGGTGCCGGACTCGCCGGCCCGGGCGGTGCGGCCGCCGCGGTGCAGGTAGTCCTTGTGGTCGATCGGCGGGTCGACGTTGACGACCAGGTCGAGGCCGTCGATGTGGATGCCGCGGGCGGCCACGTTGGTGGCGATCAGCGCGGTGACCTCGCCCTCGCGGAACTGGTCCAGGACCCGGTTGCGCTGCGGCTGGGACTTGCCGCCGTGCAGGGCGGCGGCCATCACGCCGGTGGCGCGCAGCTGCTTGGCGAGCCGGTCGGCGCCGTGCTTGGTGTGCACGAACATGATCACCCGGCCGTCGCGGGAGGCGATGTGCGCGGTGGCGGAGGCCTTGTCGGTGGGCTCCAGCTGCAGGACGTGGTGGTCCATGGTGGTGACCGCGCCGGCCGAGGGGTCGACCGAGTGGGTGACCGGGTCGGTCAGGAAGCGCTTGACCAGCCGGTCCACGTTGCGGTCCAGGGTGGCGGAGAACAGCATCCGCTGCCCGCCCTCGGCGACCTGCTCCAGCAGCCGGCTGACCTGCGGGAGGAAGCCCATGTCGGCCATCTGGTCGGCCTCGTCGAGGACCGTGATGGCGACGTCGGACAGGTTGACGTCACCGCGGCCGATCAGGTCGTCCAGTCGGCCGGGGGTGGCGACCAGGACCTCGGTGCCGCGGCGCACCGCGTTGGCCTGCCGGCTGATGCCCATGCCGCCGACGACGGTGGTGATCCGCAGGTTGACGGCGGTGGCGTACGGGGTGAGCGCGTCGGTGACCTGCTGGGCGAGCTCGCGGGTGGGCACCAGGACGAGCGCCAGCGGGTGCCGGGAGTCGGCGCGGCGCCCGGCGGTGCGGGCGAGCAGCGGCAGGCCGAAGGCGAGGGTCTTGCCGGAGCCGGTGCGGCCGCGGCCGAGGACGTCGCGCCCGGCGATCGAGTCGGGCAGGGTGGCGGCCTGGATCGGGAACGGCTCGGTGACGCCCTCGCGGGTGAGCGCGGAGAGGATCGCCTTGGGCAGTTCGAGCTCACCGAAGGAGGCTGCCGGGGGCCGGGCCGGGGTGCCCTCGACGACGGTGAAGTCGGCGGGCTCCGCCACGGCGGTGCGGGTGGCCTTGGGGGCGCCGGTGCGGCCCCGGGGCTTGCGGGTGCGGTCGGCGGCGGCGCCCTCCCCGGTGCGGCGGGCGCGCTCGGGGTTGTCGCCGGTGCGGCGGGGGCGGCCGGTGCGGCCTTCGGCCGTGCGGTCGCCGGTGCGCGCGGCGGAACGGTCGGTGGTGCGGTCGCCACGGTCGCGGGGCGTGCGGGCAGGGGTGGTCACGGGTTCTCCGTACGTCGGTCGGCAGCCCGCGTTCGCGGACTGGTCGGCCGTCTGAGTGGAGTGCGCCGCCCCGGCCGTACTGCGGCATGAACGAGGGCCCGCACCGCCGAGCGGTACGGGCCCCCGCTTCACGAGATCACAGGATCACGTGTCAGCTGAGAGGCTGAACGTCAGGCGATGACCTGGATGTTCTCGCCCTGCGGGCCCTTCTGGCCCTGGGTGACGTCGAACTCGACGCGCTGGCCCTCGACGAGCTCGCGGAAGCCGTTGGCCTGGATGTTCGAGTAGTGGGCGAAGACGTCCGGGCCGCCGCCGTCCTGCTCGATGAAGCCGAAGCCCTTTTCGCTGTTGAACCACTTCACGGTGCCGGTAGCCATAACCGTCTCCTCATACTTGGGGCATCAGGGACCCACACCTCGTGAGTCCCCAAGTAGCCGCGATCCCCATCCGGAGACTGAAACACCGGACAAAACAAATGCGCCTGTTGGTTGGTACCAGCAGGCGCACACACACGTTCATGGGAACCAAAACTGCAACTGCTTCGACTGTAGCACGGTCGCACCCCGATTGACCGGGGACTTTTCTGCTCGACAGATCACGTTTGGCCCCCCTGGAAAGAGGGGACGGCGCCCCGCCGGAGCGGGGCGCCGTCTGCTGTGCGGCCCGTCGCCGGGCCCTCGGGTCAGTGCCGGCCGACCGGCTCCGGCGGCATGGTGCTGCCGACCCGCGGGGCGTGGCCCTCACTCGGACGGGCGTCACCGCCGTGGCCGGGCCACCACGCCTTGTTGCCGATCAGCGCGGTGAGCGCCGGGGTGAAGAACATCGCCATCACGAAGGCCGCCAGCACGATGCCGAAGGCCATGGCGAAGCCGAACTCCAGCATGAAGCTGTTGCCCGCGAGCATGAAGGTCCCGAACGAGGCCGCCAGGATGAAGCCCGCCGCCGCGACGGTCGGACCGGCGTGGCGCAGCGCCTCGCGGGCCGCCTCGCGCGGGGTGCGGCCCGCGCGGGCCTCCTCGCGCAGGCGGGCGATGATCAGGATGTTGTAGTCGGTCCCGATCGCCACCACGAAGAGGTAGATCAGGATCGGCATCATGAACATCAGGCCGGTCTCGTGGCCGATCTTCTGGAAGAGCAGCGTGGCGGCGCCGAGGGTGGCGCCGAAGCCGAGGCCGACCGAGGCCATCAGGTACCAGGGGGCGACGACGCTGCGCAGCTGGAGCGCCAGGATGAGCAGGATGAGCAGCCCGGCGATCGGGAAGACCAGCTTGTAGTCGTGGGTCATCGCCAGGTTGATGTCCTTGAACACCGAGCTGAGGCCGCCGACCTTGGCCTCGGTGCCGGCCGGGGCCTGGGCGTGGGCGACCGCGCGCAGTTCGGTGACGGTGGCGATGGCCTCGTTGCTGGAGGGCTCGTCCTTGAGCATCACGGTGAACTGGGCCGTGGTGCCGTCGTCGCTGATGGTCTTGTTCTGGCTCGCGGCGGTCGTGGGGGCGGGTGCGAAGACCTGGGCGACGCCGGCGACGTGGAGCTTGTCCGCGTAGGCCGGGAAGGAGGCCGGGTCGAGCTTCCTGCCGTCGGTGCTGCTCAGGAAGACCTGGCTGGGGGAAGCGGCGCCCTTGGAGAACGCGGTGGACATGGTGTCCTGGACGACCATCGACTCGACGGTCTTCGGCATCGAGCCGCTGGTCATGTCGAACAGGCCGTTGTAGCCGAGGGCGCCGAGGGTCAGGGCGACCAGCACGCCGCCGGAGGCGAGGGCGGTGAGCGCCGGGCGCTTCTCGACGACCCGGCCGAGCGCGGTGAAGCGCGCGTCGCCGGGCTCCCGCATCCACTTCTTGCCGGGCCAGAAGACGGCCCGGGCGGGGATGACGGCGAGCAGGGCCGGGGCCAGGGTGACGGAGGCGAGGGCGGTGACGACGACCGCGATGGCCAGCGCCGGGCCGAGGGCCTGGAACATGCCGAGGCTGGAGAGGACCAGGGCGGCGAAGGCGATGGTGACGGCGCCGGCGGCGGAGGCGATCGCCTCGCCGACCCGGCCGACGGCGTTGACGACGGCGGACTTGCGGTCCTCACCGGCCCGCAGTCGTTCGCGGTAGCGGAAGGCGAGGAAGAGGAAGTAGTCAGTGCCGACGCCGAGCACGACGACGATCAGGATCGGCGTGAGGATCGCCGTGCTCTTGAGGTCGAAGGCCTTGGTGGCGTAGTTGATCAGTCCCATGGAGGTCGGCAGGGCGATGATCAGCGAGACCAGGATGGGCAGCAGGCCGGCCAGGACGCTGCGGAAGATGATGCCGACGATCACGATGACCAGCACCAGGGTGGCCATGGTGATGAGGCCCTCGGTGTCGCTGGAGGACTCCTGCTGGTCCAGGGTCTGGGCGGCGGAGCCGCCGAGCTGGAACTTGAGGCCGGTGGGGCCCGCCAGGTCCTTGCCGTCGCTGCGCAGCGCCTTGGCGACGTCCGCGACCGCCTTCGGGTCCTGCTGCTTGTCCTTGGCGATGGCGACCGTGCCCAGCGCGTACTTGTGGTCCTCGGAGTAACCGAGCTTGTCGGCGGGCGGGTTGACCGCCTCGACGCCGTCGATCTTCTTGGCCGCGAGGTCCTGGGTCAGCTTGCCCATGGCCTTGGTGTCGGCGTCGGTGAGCGCGGCGCCGTCGTTGCGCTCGAAGAGGATGAGGGCGTCCGGGGTGAAGGCGGCCGGGAAGGCCTTGGCCTGCACCTCGGCGGCCTGGATGGACTCGTAGTGCTTGGGCAGGAACGACGCCTCGTCCGTCTGGGAGCTCACCTTGGGCGCGGATATGAAGATCGCGACCATGGCGACGAGCCACGCGGCGATCACCCACCACGCACGGCGTACGGCGAATTGTCCTAGTCGGTGGAACATGCTCGATGCCTCCTGGGCATGGTTCACCGCAGCCCTTGGGGGACGGGACGCTGGGCGACGGCAGGACCGGGCCGGACGCGCACTGGCGTCCACTAGCCGGTCGGCAGGTAAGTAGGTCTGGGCGTCATCCTACGAGTACGTGCTCGCCGTGCGGCAAGAAAGCCCCCGTGGTCCAACCCCCGTTGCGGGGCCACCCCGAACCGGCCCCGCCCCAGTCTCTCGCGGCCGCGCTGCCGTTGGCCTCGTGCTCCGGGTGGAGCCTTCTCCCCCTCAGGGTGGAGTCCACCCCCTACCTCGGAGGAGGAGGCCTAGGGGTAGCGAACCAGGGGAAACCCCCACGGCACCGCCCGGCCGCCCCGGGGCGCGCTCCCCCCGCCGCTGCGGGGCCCGCTCGCCCGGCCGCCGCGGGGCGCGCCGCTCCGTGCGTCATGATGATCACCGTCCGGAATCCCCCGGATGAACACCGGCGGAACGGAGCCCAGCCATGATCCCCTTCGACGAGGCCCGCGCCCGGCTGCTGCTCACCGGGGCCTGCGCCGCCGCCGGACTGCCCGCCCCCGACGGGGCGCGGCTGCTCGCGCTCGGCGAGAACGCCGTCTTCGACCTCGGCGACCCGGCCGTGGTCGCCAAGGTCGGCCGCGGCCCCGGACTGTACGACCGGGCCCGGCGCGAACTGACCGTCGCGCACTGGCTGGCCGGGCAGGGCATCCCGGTGGTCCGCCCGTACGAGCGGGTCGAGGCCGGGCCGCACCGGGCCGACGGCCACCCGGTCACCTTCTGGCACCGCCTCGCCCCCGCCGTCCGGCCCTCCCGCCCGGCCGACCTCGCCCCGCTGCTGCGCGCCCTGCACGCCCTGCCGCTGCCGCCCTTCCCGCTCGACGGGCGCGACCTGCTGGCACCGGTGGAGCGCTGGCTGGCCTCCGCCGAGGGGCAGGTCGACCCGGCGGACGTCGCCTTCCTGCGCGAGCGCCGGGACGCCTTCGCGGCCGCCCTGCCCGGCCTGGTGCCGGAGCTCGCGCCCGGGGTGATCCACGGCGACGCGCTGCCGCGCAACGTCCACGTCGGACCGGACGGGCCGGTGCTGCTCGACCTGGAGACCTTCTCCCGGGACCTGCGCGAGCACGACCTGGTGGTCCTGGCGCTCGCCCACGACCGCTACGGGGTGCCCGAGGAGGACTACCTGGCGTTCACCGCGGCCTACGGCCGGGACGTGCGCGACTGGTCCGGCTTCGCGGTGCTGCGCGGGGCCCGGGAGACCGCCAGCGCCTCCTGGGTCGCCCAGCAGGCGGCCGGGAACCCGGCGGCGCTCGCGGAGTTCCGGCGCCGGGTCGACTCGCTCCGGGAGGGGGCCACCGGGGTGCGCTGGTACCCGTTCTGACGGCGGGCCGCCGCCTCCTCCGCCGCTGCCCCCGCCGCCTCCCCGATACCTCCTCCGGGCGGCGGAGGCCGACCCCGGCGGGTGTGAGAAGACTCTTAAGGCGGAACGGTCCGGCGCGCAACCGGGACACGTACGATCGGCGTCCTATCGCACAGTCATCCTGACCGAGGGATCGGCCTCCGGGATCGGCCCCCTTCTCGCCCCTCAGGAGCCGCCGCCATGCACCGGACCCCCACCCGTCGCAGCCCCCTCCGCCCCCACCGCAACCGGCTGCTCGCGGGCTGCATCGCGGTGGCCGCCGTCCTGGGCCTGTCCGCGTGCGGCACCGCCAGCGGGGCGCTCCAGCCCACCGCGACCGCCACCACCCCGGGCGCCGCGAACACCCCGGGCACCGGGAACGGCACCGCGGCCGGCACCGCTCCGGCCCCCGGCTCGGACGCCGCCCAGCCGCGCACGCCCACCGCTCCGGCCGACCCCGGCCGGGCCACGGCCACGGCCACCGGCAAGCCGGTCGGCACCACCCCCGGCGCCACCACCGGCGCCCCCGGCACTCCCACCGGCACCCCCGCCGCGCCGCCCGCGCACCCCGGCCAGGCCACCAAGGTGATCGGCTCCACCGCCTCCGGCGGCCGCACCGTCGCCCTCACCTTCGACGACGGCCCCGGCCCGGCCACCGGCCAGGTCCTCGACCTGCTCGCCCAGTACCACGTCAAGGCCACCTTCTGCGAGATCGGCCAGAACGCCGCCGCCAACCCGGCCCTGGTCAAGCGGGTGCTGGCCGAGGGCCACCGGCTCTGCGACCACAGCGTCCACCACCCCCAGCCGTTCGAGAAGCTCCCGCACGACAAGGCGGTGTACGAGATCTCCGCCGCCCGCGACATGATCGTCAAGGCCGGCGGGCCGGGCACCCGGATCGGCTGGTTCCGCGCCCCGGGCGGCGGCTTCAACGCCGACAACGAGCACATCGCCGCCGGGCTCGGGATGGACTCGCTCGGCTGGTCCGTCGACCCCCGCGACTGGTCCCGCCCGGGCGTGGCCGCGATCGTCTCCACCGTGCAGAGCCAACTCAAGCCCGGCGGCGTGATCCTGATGCACGACGGCGGCGGCGACCGCAGCCAGACCGTGGCCGCGCTCAAGCAGCTGCTGCCCTGGCTCGTCGCCCAGGGGTACACCTTCGACTTCCCCGCCGCGTAAGGCCGTTGGACCGCGGCCCGTAGGGTGGGCGGCCGTGACCGACACCGCCGCCCTCGTCGCCGCCGTCCCCGGCCTGGCCCGCCACCTGCGGCCCGCCACCCTGCTGCACCCGTACGCCGACCCCGGCGGCGACCCCGGCGACCCCGGCGACCCCTGGGCGAGCCGGATCGGCGGCCCGGCCCAGTGGCCGAGCGGCGAGCCCTGGCCGCACTGCACCGCGCGCCACCCCGAGGAGGAGGACGTCCTCCCCCGCAGGGCCCCGGAAGCACCCGCCGCCGCGACGGCGCTGGTCCCGCTCGCCCGGATCCGCGCCGAGGACGCCCCGCACCTGCCCCGGCCGCACGGCACCGACCTGCTCCAGGTGCTCTGGTGCCCCAACGACCACGACGACATCCAGGGCGAGCGCTACTACTACGGCCCCGCCGTCGAACTCCACTGGCAGCGCGCCGCCGACCTCGCCCCGGCCACTCCCCCGCCGCCCCGCCACAGCGCGCCGGAGTACCTGCCGCGCCCGTGCGCGGTGCGCCCCGAACAGCTCCTCGACCTGCCCGACCGGGACGAACTGCCCGCGGAACTCGCCCGCGCCGTCGAGGAGTTCGCCGAGCGGCTGGGCATCGGGTACCAGCGGGACCTCGGCCGGGCGGACGGCTGGAAGCTGGGCGGCTGGCCGTCCTGGCACCTCACCGACCTCGTCCCGGTCGACTGTGGCCGCTGCGGCGCGCGGATGGCGCACCTGCTGACGGTGGAGAGCGGCGGGGATCCGGACCTGTCGGTCGGGCGGCACGGGGAACTGCACGTGTTCGCCTGCCCGGTGGACGTGACGCACCCGGTCGGACTGGACCTCCAGTGACGGACACCGGGCCGCTCGGCCGAACCGCGGCCGAGCCCGCCGGCCGGGCCCGTCAGCCGAACCGGCGCCGGTAGACCTGCCGGGAGCCGCCCTCCGGCCCGGGGGCCGCGGCCTCGGCCGGGGTGAAGCCCAGCCGCTCGTAGAACACCCGGGCGCCACTGGCCACCGCCCCGGGGTGGTCCGGGCCGAAGGTGACCACCTCGACGGTGGCCGGGGCGCGGACGTGGCGGCGCAGCGCGTCCTCGACCAGCGCCCGGCCGACGCCGGTGCCCCGGGCGCGGTCGGCGACCACCAGCCAGTGCAGGTGGTGCGGCCCGTCCTGCGCGGGGCCGAACAGCAGGCCGCCGAGGAGTCCCGCGGTGGACTCGGCGACGGTCGCGGTGCCCCGGGCGACGGCCTTCTCCACCGCGCGGTGGAAGCCGGGCTCGGCCACCATCGGGCCGAACCAGTGCTCGACCTCGGCGGCGAGCACCAGGAAGCCGGGCAGGTCCGCCGGGACCGCCGGGCGCACGGGGTGGACGGGGTGGACGGGACGGTCCGGGCGTACCGGGTCCGCGGCCCCGGTCATCCGGACGGTCGGGACGGCCAGCGCGGGTCCACCACCGCGAGCGGGTCCTTGCCGCGGCGCAGCCAGGACTGGAGGCCCTCGGCCCAGTCCCGGTACCAGTCGATCTGGCGCCGGTGCAGTTCGGCCGGGGCCACCTCCCCCACCTCGGCCGGGTAGCGCCCGGCCAGCGCGACGGCGACCCGGACGGCGGCCAGCGCGTCGCTGCCCGCCTCGTGGGCGTCCGTCAGCTCCACCCCGTACACCTCGCAGACCCGTTGGAGGGTGCGCGAGCCCTTGCGGTACTTGTCGACCGCCCGGTCGATGACCAGCGCGTCCAGCACCGGCCCGACCGGGGCGCCGAGGCGCTCGGCGAGCGTGGGCAGCCCGTGGCGGCGCAGCTCGGCGTCGAGCAGGGACAGGTCGAACGGGGCGTTGAAGGCCACCACGGGCCGGCCGTCCGCGATCCGCGCGCAGAGCGCCGCGGCTATCTCCTCGACCGCCTCCTTGGCCTGCCGCCCCCTGCTGCGCGCCAGGGTGTCGCCGATGCCGTGGATCGCCTCCGCCTCGGCGGGGATCGGCACCCCGGGGTCGAGCAGCCAGTTGGCGGCATCCACCCGGACGGCGCCGACGGTGTCCACGAGGGCGGCCGTGACGATGCGGTCCACGGCCGGGTCGGTGCCCGTGGTCTCCAGGTCGAAGCCGACCAGTGGCTGCTGCCACCAGCTCATCAGGTGTGTCCTTCCGTCCTCCGGCGAAACAGCCCCTATCATCACCCGCCCCACCGACAACCCGGCCGTCAGGGCGGCCGGTCCGGGGGTGGCCGGGGGGCTTCCGGGGGGCTTCCGGGGGCGCTGCGGGGTGCCGGTCGGCCGGCTGCGGGGGCCGGCGGAAGGTCCAACTCCGCTTGCCCGGAGCCCGGTTGGCCGGTCGACCGGGCCGGAGGCGAGGAGGTCGGGGGACGCCACGACCGCTCGGCCCCGGCGCGCGCAGGTGCGCACCGGGGCCGAGCGGCCGAGCGGCCGAGACGGATGACGACCGGTGGGTCGCCGGCCGGACGGCCTACCGGGCCGCCGCCCGGCCGGCGAGGGCGACCCGCGCGGACAGCGTGCTGGCGGCCACGGCGAGCACCAGGCAGAGCACCGCGCCGCCGGCCAGCGGCAGCCAGGGCAGCCGCAGGGCGACGCTCGCCTGCCCGGCCAGGACGCGGTGGTTGAGCAGGGCCGTGGTGCCGTACTGGGTGAGCGCGGTGACGGCGAGGGCGAGGACCGCGGCGGTGGCCACCACCAGGGCGGCCTCCAGGGCGACCATCCCCAGCACCTGGCGGCGCACCGTCCCGGCCAGCCGCAGCACGGTGAAGTCGCGGCGGCGGTCGGCGGCGCTCATCACCATGGTGTTGACGATGGCGATCAGCGCGTAGAGCAGGGCGGGGCCGAGGATGGTGGTGGTGGCGATCCAGGCGTAGTGGGCGTTCGGGTCGGGGCCGGGGTCGCGGGCGTCGGTGAGGACGCCGCCGAGCCGGTCGGCGGGTTCGGCGCTGAGGTGGACGGCGCCGGGGCGGGCGCCGTCGAGGTGGCCGGTGACGGCGTCGCCGCTGAGCAGGACCTCGTCCAGGCCGAGCTGGGTGCGGTAGACGAGGGCGAGCCGCAGGCCGGTGACGGTGCCGTCGGCGAGGCGCAGGTTGACCTGGTCGCCGACCTTCCAGCCGTGGCCGCGGGCCTGGTCGGTGGAGGCGGCGAGGGTGGCGCCGTGCAGGTCGGCGGCGGTGCCGTCGACGGCGGGCAGGGTCCAGGCGGTGGCGAGGTCGCCGTCGACGACGGTGGCGGCGGAGGGCGCGCTGGCGGGCGAGTCCTCGCCGTGGTCGTCGAAGGCGGGCCGGTCGGCGCCGAGGCCGGTGACCACGGTGGAGGTGGTGGCGGTGGCGTGCAGGTCGGGCCGGCCGGCGGTGAGCCGGTGGGCGGCGTCGGCGGGCAGCGGGGCGGCGCCGGGGCGCAGCACGTAGCGGGCGGCGGCGGTGGCCCCGGCCTGGGCGGTCATGGCGTCGGCGAAGGCGGCGGTGGAGCCGACGGCGGTGCCGGCGAGCGCGATGGTGAGGAAGGCCGGGGTGGCGGTGGAGACGGTGCGGCGCACGGCGGTGAGCGCGTTCTGCCGCGCGAGCAGCGGGGCGGCGGCGGTGAGCCGGGCGAGCGGGGCGCTGAGCAGTCGGACCAGCAGGGGCACGACGACGGGCGCGAACAGGGCGAGGGTGGTGATGGTGGCCAGGTCGGCGCCCATCACCCACTGGGAGGCGAGCTGCGGGTCGTCCGGCTGGTCGCCGGGGGCGGGCGGCAGCGACGCCGCGGACAGGTAGTAGGAGACGACGCCGACCAGTCCGAGCAGTCCGAGGACGGCGAAGGCCCAGCGCGCCCCGGTCATCACCGTACGGTCGGCGGCGGCGTCGCCGAGCGCCTCGACGGCGCGCACCCGCCCGGCGCGGACGGCGGCGGCGACGGCGCCGAGCAGCGCGACCGCCAGGCCGACGGCGGCGGCCAGCAGCATCGGGCCGGCGGCGGGCCGGGCGGTGAAGCCCTCGGGGGCGGCGCCGCGGGCGACCAGCCAGGAGGCGAGGGCGGGGGCGCCGGGCAGCGCGAGCAGGCAGCCGCTGACGGCGGAGGCGAGGGCGACGACGACGGCCTCGCCGGTGATCAGCTGGACGATCTGGCGGGGCGTGGCGCCGACGGCGCGCAACATCGCGATCTCCTGGCGGCGCTGGGCGACGGCGAAGGCGAAGGTGCCGGCGACCACGAAGACGGCGACGAAGGCGGCCATCGCGGAGGTGAACTGGAGCACCTTGTGCAGCGAGGGCGCGCCCAGCGGGGAGTCGTCCCCGGCGGTTTCGTTGAGCAGGCTGCCGGTGGTGGCGACCAGGGTGACGCCGAGGGTGAGGGCGACGTAGGAGCCGGCGAAGGCGGCCTTGCGGCGGCGCAGGCTCGCGGCGGCGACGGGCAGCAGGGTCCCGAGCGAGGTCATGCCGGCGTCCCCGCCGTCTCCAGGGCGGTCATCCGCTCGGCGACCTGCTGGGCGGTCGGGCGGGGCAGGTCGTCGACGATCCGGCCGTCGGCGAGGAAGAGCACCCGGTCGGCGTGGGCGGCGGCGACCGGGTCGTGGGTGACCATGACGGTGCTCTGGCCCTCGCGGTCGACCAGGTCGCGCAGCAGGGCGAGCACGTCGCGGCTGCTGGAGCTGTCGAGGGCGCCGGTGGGTTCGTCGGCGAACAGCATCCGGGGCTTGGTGATCAGGGCGCGGGCGATGGCGACGCGCTGCTGCTGGCCGCCGGAGAGCTGGGAGGGCAGGTGGCCGGCCCGCTCGCCGAGGCCGACCTGGGCGAGCGCGCGGTGGACCTCGGCCCGGTCGGGACGGCGCCCGGCCAGGCGCAGTGGCAGGCCGACGTTCTGTTCGGCGGTGAGCGAGCCGACCAGGTTGAACGCCTGGAAGACGAAGCCGAGTCGCTGTCGGCGCAGGACGGTCAGCTGGGTCTCGGTCAGCCCGGCGAGGTCGGTGCCGTCCAGCACGACCCGGCCGCGGTCGGGTCGGTCGAGGCCGGCGCTGCACTGCAGCAGGGTGCTCTTGCCGGAGCCGGAGGGCCCCATGACGGCGGTGAACGTGCCGCGGTCGAAGCCGACGTCCACCCCCCTGAGTGCCCGGACGGCCTCCGGGCCGGTGCCGTAGGTGCGGTGTACGTCTTCGAGGCGCAGTACGGCCCCGTCATCCCCCGTGATCTTCACGGGGGCTACACCTACCACGGCCACGACCGCCCTGACCAGGGGTGATGGGGGAATCGTTACGCCCCGCCGAGGGCCCCGGCCAGCCGCCGGGCGCCGGGCGCCGTCGGGGTCAGCGGGCCGGCTCCCGGTGCATGGTGACGTCGACCGGGTCCTCCTCGACGACCGTGAAGCCGTGCCGTTCGTACAGCCGCCGGGCGGCGCTGCCCTGGAGGACGGTCAGGCGCACGGGCTCGCCGGCGGCGTCGGCCTCGGCGAGGAGGTGGCGCAGGACGGCGGTGCCGAGGCCGCGGCCCTGGAGGTGGGGGGCCAGGTAGAAGAGCTCCAGCTCGCGCCCGCCGCGCCCGTCGGGGCGGATCGTGACGGAGCCCGCGAAGGCGCCTTCGACCAGCAGCACCGAGGTGTGCCGGGTGGAGAAGGACTTCCGCACCCGCTCCCGGGAGCGGTTCGGGTCCCAGCGCCCGAGGCGTTCCAGGTCGGCGCGCATGACCCGGGCCTTGAGCTCGACGACGGGTTCGAGGTCCTCGGGCCCGGCGGGCTCCAGGGCCCAGACGGGGAGGCTGTTCACGGCGCGCAGTGTCACACCCGGACGGCACCGCCGACCAGCGAATATCTCAGGACACGTTCCGGGCGTCCGCCCAGACCCCCTCGAACTCCTCGCGGTAGACCTCCAGCAGCCCCGGCTCGGTGCCGCCGGGCTGCTGGCCGGCGCCGCCGCGCAGGATCAGTGCCGGGGACTCCATGCCGCGCGAGCGGCGCAGGTAGGGCTGGATGACGCCGAGGTCGCGGCCGGCCCGGCGGCCGGCCACCGGGCCGGTGGGGCGGGGGCCCTCGACCAGGTAGGCGGTGAAGCGCGGGGTCTCGTCGAAGACCCTGATCTCGAAGCCGCCCTGGTCCCGCAGCCGGGCCCGGACCCGCCGCACGTGCATGATGTTCATCTCGATGGAGCGGGACAACTCGCCCCGGGAGAGGCCGAGTTCGCGTTCGCGGCGGCGGGTGGCGCTGCTCGCCGGGTTGAGGAACAGCAGCCGTACCCGGCAGCCTTCGCCGGCGAGGCGGACCAGGCGCTTGCCGGTGTAGTTCTGGCAGAGCATGCCGAGGCCGATGCCGAGCGCGTCCAGCCGCCGGGCGCCGTCGAGCAGGTCCTCGACCGGGAGGTCGCGCTGCAGCCGGACCCGGTCGGCGTGCACGGCGACGACGTCGGCGTAGCGTCCGGCGACCAGGGACTCGACCACGTCGGCGGGCACCCCGCCCGCGCCGCCGTCGAGGACGGCGAGCAGCCGGGCGGCGGCGCGCTCGGTCTGGGCCAGCACGGTCTGGGTGAGCACCCGGTTGCGGGAGACCACGTGCCGGGCCACTTCCAGTTCGTCCAGGGCGAGTTCGATCTCGCGCCGGTCGGCGAGGTAGGGCTCGAAGCAGGGCCAGTGCTGGACCATCAGCTCGCGCAGCTGGGGCAGGGTGAGGAAGACCAGCGGGTCGTCGTCGGCCGGGTCGAGGAGGTAGCCCTTGCGGCGGCTGACCTCGCGCACGGCGCCGGCCCGGTGGGCCCACTCCTCGCCGGCCGGGCCGGCCGCGGCGGTGACCCAGTCCTCGCCGTGGGCGGGGGCGTAGATGGGGTGCAGCACCTCGTCGACCAGGGAGCGCAGCCGCTGTTCGACGAGGTTGAGCCAGACGTAGGCGCGGCCGGAGAGCCGGACCCGCTGGTAGGAGTCCTCCCACTCGGCGGCCGACCAGGCGAGCGCGGGGACCTCGACCGGGCCGCCCTGGGCGGGGACGAGGGCGCGGCCGGTCATGGTGGGCCGCATGACCACCGTGGGCGCCTCGCTGCGGACGCCGCCCCGGTCGGGGCCGTCGGGCCCGGAGCCGCGGCCGCCAGCAGGGAACACCATGCGCCACCTCATCTGCGGCTGACCCCCGCGGACGCGGGGGCCGTTGACGGACCGTTGACAAGCACCGGTCGGCCGGAGCGGCCGGACGATCAAGGGTACTGCCCGCCGCGAGCCGCCCGCAGCCGGATCGGCCAGGGGCCCTCCGGCGCCCCTCCCGCACCGGTGGCAACAGTTTTCACACGAATGCCCGCCGGACACCCGTTCGGAGCAACCCCGGCGGTACCTCCCGGCCGCCGGGGAAGGGCTCGGGGAGTATCTCGGGGAGTGTGCGGGCTGTGCCGTGCGTCACGGACCCCAGGGCCGCACATGCCCGGCCGCCCGGCCGGGAAGAGAGCGTCCGGGCCGGCCGCCCGGCCGGACCGCGTGTCGGACTACACATCAGTTTCCGTATGCCACAAGGAAGTTGAGGACTCATGCAGGTCTGGCCCGGTAAGCCCTACCCCCTCGGCGCCACCTACGACGGGGCCGGCACCAACTTCGCGGTGTTCTCGGAGAGTGCCGACCGGATCGAGCTGTGCCTGATCGACGAGGACGGCTCGGAGACCGCCGTCGAACTGCGCGAGACGGACGCCTTCGTCCGGCACGCCTACCTCCCGGGCGTCCAGCCCGGCCAGCGCTACGGCTTCCGGGTGCACGGCCCGTACAACCCGGGCCTGGGCCAGCGGCACAACAGCGCCAAACTGCTCCTGGACCCGTACGCCAAGGCGATGAGCGGCCACATCGACTGGGACGAGTCCGTCTACGGCTACCACTTCGGCGCGCCCGAGCGCCGCAACGACCTCGACTCCGCCCCGCACACCATGCACTCGGTGGTCATCAACCCGTACTTCGACTGGGGCACCGACCACCCGCCGCGCACCGACTACCACCGCACCGTCATCTACGAGGCCCACGTCAAGGGCCTCACCCGGCTGCACCCCGGCATCCCCGAGGAGATCCGCGGCAGCTACGCGGGCCTGGCCCACCCGGCGGTGATCGAGCACCTGGCCAAGCTGGGCGTCACCGCGATCGAGCTGATGCCGGTGCACCAGTTCGTCCGCGACCACCGGCTGCGCGACCTCGGGCTGGCCAACTACTGGGGCTACAACACCGTCGGCTTCTTCGCCCCGCACTCCTCGTACTCCTCCACCGGCGACCGCGGCCAGCAGGTGCAGGAGTTCAAGTCGATGGTCAAGGCGCTGCACGCGGCCGGGATCGAGGTGATCCTGGACGTCGTCTACAACCACACCGCCGAGGGCAACCACCTCGGGCCGACGCTGTCGCTGCGCGGTCTGGACAACGTCTCCTACTACCGCCTCGCCCGGGACCAGCGCTTCTACGAGGACACCACCGGCACCGGCAACAGCCTGCTGATGCGCAGCCCGCACGTGCTCCAGCTGATCATGGACTCGCTGCGCTACTGGGTCACCGAGATGCACGTGGACGGCTTCCGCTTCGACCTCGCCGCCACCCTGGCCCGGCAGTTCCACGAGGTCGACCGGCTGTCCTCGTTCTTCGACCTGGTGCAGCAGGACCCGGTGGTCTCCCAGGCCAAGCTGATCGCCGAACCCTGGGACCTCGGCGAGGGCGGCTACCAGGTCGGCAACTTCCCGCCGCTGTGGACGGAGTGGAACGGCATGTACCGGGACACCGTGCGCGACCTGTGGCGCGGCGAGAACGCCGCCCTGGCCGAGTTCGGCTCCCGGCTCACCGGCTCCTCCGACCTCTACCAGGACGACGGCCGCCGCCCGATCGCCTCCATCAACTTCGTCACCTGCCACGACGGCTTCACCCTGCGCGACCTGGTCTCCTACAACGACAAGCACAACGAGGCCAACGGCGAGGACAACCGGGACGGCGAGTCCTTCAACCGCTCCTGGAACTGCGGCACCGAGGGCCCCAGCACCGACCCGGCCGTGGAGGAGCTGCGGGCGCGCCAGCAGCGCAACTTCATCGCCACCCTGATGCTCTCCCAGGGCACCCCGATGCTCTCCCACGGCGACGAGCTCGGCCGCACCCAGGAGGGCAACAACAACGCCTACTGCCAGGACAACGAACTCGCCTGGGTGCACTGGCCCGAGGGCGACGGCCCGGCCGCCCGGCTGCTGGAGTTCACCCAGGGGATGATCTGGCTGCGCCGCGACCACCCGGTGTTCCGGCGGCGCCGGTTCTTCCACGGACGGCCGGTCCCCGGGCGGCACGGCTCGGTCGCCCCCGCCCCGGACGGCTACGACGACCTCACCGACATCGCCTGGTTCACCCCCGCCGGGGAGGAGATGACCAAGCGCAACTGGGGCGCCAGCTACGCCAAGTCGCTCACCGTCTTCCTCAACGGCTACGCCATCTCGGAACCGGACCGGCGCGGCGGGCGGATCGTCGACGACTCCTTCCTGCTGATGTTCAACGCCCACTTCGAGCCGCTGGAGTTCACCGTCCCCGCCGACCACGGGCAGGAGTGGCAGGTCGTGGTCGACACCGCGCAGCCCCGGCTGCCCGCCCCCGGGACCGGGGCCCGGGTCAAGGCCGGGGACGCCCTGTGGCTCACCGACCGCTCGCTGATGGTGCTGCAACGACCGGCCTAGCCACCGCGCAGGGGCCGTGCAAGGGCTGTGCAAGGGCCCGCCGGGCGCTCATAGGGATCTTGCGCTCACCTGTTCGGGTCAGCAGCGGGTCTTGGCGGCGGGCCCGGCCGGGTACCTATGGAGCTATGACCTCCGCCGCCGAGCCCGCGCAGCCCCGCCCGGCCGCTACCCCTCCCACCCCCGCCCCCACCGCCTCGTACCGCCTCCAGCTCCAGCCCGGCTTCACCCTCCGCGACGCCACCGCCGCCGTCCCCTACCTCGCCGCCCTCGGCGTCTCCCACCTCCACCTCTCCCCGCTGCTGGAGGCCTCCCCGGGCTCCACCCACGGCTACGACACCGTCGACCACACCCGGATCAGCGAACAGCTCGGCGGGGAGGGCGCGCTGCGCGCCCTGGCCGCCGAGGCCCACCGGCACGGCCTGCGGCTGCTCGCCGACGTGGTGCCCAACCACATGGCCGTGCCCGTCCCCGAGCGGCTCAACGAACCGCTCCGGCAGGTGCTCCGGGACGGACCCGACTCGCCGTACGCCCGCTGGTTCGACATCGACTGGACCGCCCAGCCCGGCCCCGCCGACGCCCCGGAGCGCGGCCGGGTGCTGCTGCCGCTGCTCGGCGACCGGCTCGGCGCCGTCCTCGACCAGCTGGTGGTCGACGGCGGGGTGCTGCGCTACCACCGGCACGAGCTGCCGCTGCGCCCCGGCACCGAACGACTCCCGCTCCCGGAACTGCTGGCCCGACAGTGGTACCGGCTCGCCTGGTGGCGGCTGGCCCGCACCGAGCTCAACTACCGGCGCTTCTTCACCGTCAACGAGCTGATCGCCGTCCGGGCCGAGGACCCGGAGGTCTTCGCCGCCACCCACGCCGTGCTGCTGCGGCTGCACGCCGACGGCGTCCTGGACGGCTTCCGGATCGACCACCCCGACGGCCTCGCCGACCCGCGCGGCTACCTGCGCCGCCTGGCCGACGCCACCGGCGGCGCCTACGTCGTGGTCGAGAAGATCCTCACCGGCGAGGAGCGGCTGCCCGCGGACTGGCCGGTGGCCGGCACCACCGGCTACGACGCGCTGCGCCGCATCGACGGCGTGCTCACCGACCCCGTCGGCGCCCGCCGGCTCGCCGAGGCCTACGAGGCCTTCCTGCGCGCCGGGGCGGTCGCGGACGACGAACCGGTGGACTCCTCCGGCCGGGCCCCGCACCCGGCGGTCGCCGCCGCCCGCCGCGGCCGGGCCGAGATGACCGGGCCCGGCGGCGAGCTGACCGCCGAGGTCGAGCGGCTGGTCCGGATCGCGCTGCGGATCGGCGCCGCCGAACCCGCCCACGCCGACCACGCGCCCTGGCAGCTGCGCGCGGCGCTGCGCCGGCTGCTCACCGACTACCCGGTGTACCGGCCCTACGCCCGGCCCGGCGAGCCCGCCGACGACCCCGCGCTGCCGGTGGACGGCGCCGCCGACCCGACCGGGCGCCTGGTCGCCGCCCTCGCCCTCGCCCGGCTGGGCCGCAGCGAGGACAAGGACGAGTTCTGCGTGCGCTTCGCCCAGACCGCCGCCGCCGTGGCCGCCAAGGGCGTCGAGGACACCGCCTTCTACCGCTGGAACGCGCTGCCCGCCCTCAACGAGGTCGGCGGCGAGCCCGCCCGGCCCGGGCTGCCCCCGGCCGCCTTCCACGACTGGTGCCGCTACCTGGAACGCGACTGGCCGCACAGCATGACGGCGCTCTCCACCCACGACACCAAGCGCAGCGCCGACGCCCGGGCCCGCCTCGCCGTCCTCGCCGAGCAGCCGCAGGCCTGGGCCGCCGAGGCCGCCGCCTGGTCCGCCGCCGCCGAGCTCGCCGCCGGGCCCGCCGCCCCCGGGCTGGACCAGGACGCCGACTGGCTGCTCTGGCACACCCTGGTCGCCGCCTGGCCGATCACCCCGGACCGGCTGGTCGCCGCCCTGCTCAAGGCCGTCCGCGAGGCCAAGCTGCACACCTCCTGGACCAGCCCCGACGCCGGGTACGAGCAGGCCCTGGAGCAGCGGGCCCGCGCCGTCCTCGGCGACGCCGGGCTGCGCGCCCGGATCGAGGGCCGGGTGCGGGAGCTCGCCCCGTACGCCCGTGCCAACACCCTGGCCGCCGCCCTGCTGCACCTGACCGTCCCCGGCGTGCCGGACCTCTTCCAGGGCAGCGAGGAGCCGCTGTACACCCTGGTCGACCCGGACAACCGGGGCGTGGTGGACCTCGGCGCGCTCGCCGTACGGCTCACCGACGCGGCCGCCCCGCGCCCCGGCGACCTCGCCCGGGAGAAGCTGCACCTGACCGCCACCGCGCTGCACCTGCGCCGCTCCGCCCCGCTCGGCGCCTACCGGCCGCTGGCCGCCCCCGACCACCTGCTCGCCTTCGCCCGCGGCGAGGACGTGGTCACCGCCGTCACCCGGCTGCCGTACGGGCTGGCGGCGGCGGGCGGCTGGCGCGACGCCGTCCTGGAGCTGCCGCCCGGCGGGCCGTGGACCGACGAGCTGTCGCTGCGCGGCTTCCCCGCCGGTCCGGTGCCGGTGGCGGACCTGCTGGCGACGTACCCGGTGGCGCTGCTGACGAGGAGGGGCCGATGATGTCGCGCTACGAGGTCTGGGCGCCGAACGCGACCCGCCGGGTCGACGTCGAAGTGGACGGCAGCGCATATGAGTTGGCGCGCTGCCCGGAGCGGGTCGGCTGGTGGAGCGGCGAGGCCCCGGCGGGCGACTACGCCTTCCGGCTCGACGGCGGCCCACCGCTGCCCGACCCGCGCTCGCCCCGCCAGCCGTACGGCCCCGACGGCCCCAGCCGGGCGGTCGACCACGCCGCCTTCCGCTGGTCGCGCACCGGCTGGCGCGGCCGCGCCCTGCCCGGCGCGGTGCTCTACGAGCTGCACGTCGGCACCTTCACCGCCCGCGGCACCTTCGAAGCGGCCGCCGAACAGCTCGACCACCTGGTCGAGTTGGGCGTGGACCTCGTCGAACTGATGCCGGTCTGCCCGTTCCCCGGCAAGCACGGCTGGGGCTACGACGGCGTCGCGCCCTGGGCCGTGCACGAGCCCTACGGCGGCCCGGAGGGGCTCAAGCGCTTCGTGGACGCCGCGCACCGCAAGGGCCTCGGGGTGGTGCTCGACGTGGTGCACAACCACCTCGGCCCGTCCGGCAACCACCTCCCCGCGTACGGCCCGTACTTCACCGACCGGCACCACACCCCGTGGGGCTCGGCGGTCAACCTGGACGCGCCCGGCTCGGACGAGGTGCGCGCCTACCTGGTCGGCAGCGCGCTCGCCTGGCTGCGCGACTACCGGATCGACGGCCTGCGACTGGACGCGGTGCACGCCCTCGTCGACGACCGGGCCGTCCACTTCCTGGAGGAACTCTCCCGGGAGGTCGAGAAGTTGGCGGCCTCGTCCAACCGTCCACTGTTCCTGATCGCCGAATCCGATCTCAACACCCCGCGCACCACCGCCGCCCGCGAGGCCGGCGGCCAGGGCCTCACCGCCCAGTGGAACGACGACTTCCACCACGCCCTGCACTGCGCGCTCACCGGCGAATCCCAGGGCTACTACGCGGACTTCGCGGCCGCGCCGCTCACCGCCCTGGCCAAGACGCTGCGCCACGGCTTCTTCCACGACGGCACCTGGTCCTCCTTCCGGGGGCGCGGCCACGGCCGCCCGTTCGGGGCCGATGCGGCGGGCCACCGGCTGCTCGGCTACCTCCAGACCCACGACCAGGTCGGCAACCGGGCGCTCGGCGACCGGATCTCCACCTCGCTCACCCCCGGCCGACTGGCCTGCGGCGCCGCGCTGGTGCTCACCGCGCCGTTCACCCCGATGCTGTTCATGGGCGAGGAGTGGGGCGCCGCCACCCCCTGGCAGTACTTCACCGACCACACCGACCCGGCGCTGGCGGAGGCCGTCCGGCAGGGCCGGCGGCGGGAGTTCGCCGAGCACGGCTGGGCCGCCGAGGCCGTCCCGGACCCGCAGGAGCCGGCCACCGTACTGCGGTCGGTGCTCGACTGGACCGAGCCCCGGCGCGCCCCGCACACCGAACTCCTCGACTGGCACCGGACGTTGATCCGGCTGCGGCGCGAGCGGCCGGAGCTGGCCGAACCGGACCTCGGCGCTGTGCGGGTCGACGTCGACGAGGCGGCGGGCCGGCTGGTACTGCACCGGGGGCCGTACCGGATCGCGGTCAACCTGGGCCCGGCCGAGGCCCTGCTGCCGCTGGGCGGCACCGGGCGGGAGCTGGTGGCGGCCTTCGGGGCGGCCCTGCTGGAGGACTCGGGGGTGCGGCTGGCGGCGGACGCGGTGGCGGTCGTGCGGACCGGCTGACTCACCAGAGGAAGGTGCCGATCCGGTCCCGGAGCGAGGCGGCGTCCAGGCCGTAGGCGGCCAGGTGCTCCGGGATCGACCCGTACTGCCGGTGCTCCTCGCGCGGCACGCCCAGGGCCAGCACCCGGTGCGGGCGGTCGCCCAGCGCCGCGTGCGCCTCGTTGGCCGAGGTGCCCGCCAGGTACGGCTCCACCAGCACCGCGTCCGCCTTGTCGCCCAGCGCGGCACGCAGTCCGGCGGCGTCGAAGGGGCGCACCGTCGCCGCGTACAGCACGGTGACGTCCAGGCCCTCGGTGGCCGCGAGCACCGCGTCCAGCATCGGGCCGACGGCCAGCACCACGCCGCGGCCGCCGGTGCGGACGGTGGTGAAGCGGCCGGGCTCGACGGCGACCGGCTCGGCGTTCTGGTGCGCCGAGAGCCGGACGTACACGTTGCGGTCACCGTCCGCGTAGGCGTCGCGCAGCAGCTGCTCGGCCTCGTCCGGGTGGCCGGGGACGTGCACCGTCCAGTCCGGCAGGGTGTCCAGCAGGGCGACGTCGCCCGGGGACATGTGGGTACGGCCGCCGGCCGGCCAGTCGTAGGAGCCGGCCGCGCTCACCAGCACCGCGCCGACGCCCTGGTGCACCAGGTCCAACTTGACCTGCTCCCAGGGTCGTTCGATCAGGAAGCTGGCGAAGGTGTGGGCGATCGGGCGCATCCCGGTCAGCGCCAGTCCGCCGGCCGCGCCGATCAGCAGCTGCTCGCGGATGCCGACGTTGACCACCCGGTCGGGGTGGCGCCGCTGGGCCGGCTCGAAGGCGGCGGCGGTGATGTCGGCGAGCACCACGGCCAGTCGGGGGTCCTCGTCCAGCAGTCGGGTGGTGACGTCGACGAAGCGGTCGCGCATGGTGTCCATCGGTGAAGTGCCTTTCGCTGCGCTCTGATTGGTGCGCTCGGGGGTTCTACGAAGCGGTCAGGAGTTCTACGGAGCGGTCAGGGGTCCGGCGGCGCGGTCAGGGGGCCTGCGGCCCGGTCAGGAGTCCTTGGGCTCGACCCGGGCGACCACCGCGTGCGGGCGCCCCGGGTGCTCGGCGGTGTACGCCCGGTACAGCGCCTCGTGGTCGCGGCCGTCGACGGTCGCGGTGGACCACCCCTCGGCGGCGAAGCGCCGGGCGATGCCGCCCTGCCAGCCGTGGGTGGCCGAGGAGTTGTCGATCACCACCACGTGGAGCCGGTCCAGGCCGTACGCGCCGGCGAAGGCCACCGCCTCGTGGTTGGAGCCCTCGTCGAACTCGGCGTCGCCGACCAGCACCCACACCGCCGGGTCCGCCAGCCCCTGGGCCCGCAGCCCGAGCGCGGTGCCCACGCCCAGCGGCAGGCCGTGGCCGAGCGAGCCGGAGGCGATCTCCACGCCGCGCAGCAGGGTGCGGTCCGGGTGGTGGCCGAGCGGCGAGTCGTAGCCGCCGAAGCTCGACAGCACGGCCGGATCGAGGAAGCCCTTGGCCGCGAGTACGGCGTAGTAGGCCATCGGGCCGTGGCCCTTGGAGAGCAGGAAGCGGTCACGGTCCTGGGCGTCGGCGGTGTCCGGGGAGACCCGCAGCACCCGGTCGTACAGCACCCACAGGGCGTCCAGGGTGGAGGTGGCGGCGGGGCCGTGCTTCTCGTCGCCGGTCATCAGGGCCATCAGGCCCGGCAGGTCCGCGAAACGGGCCCGGGCCGCGGTTTCCGTGCTGGTCGTCGTCGTCATGCGTCGATCGTGCAACTTAAAGCGAACTTGAGGTCAAGCCGCTACAGTGAGTGCCCATGACCGCGATACCCGGCAGCGCCCGCACCGCTGCCCCGCGCACCGCCGCCCCGCGCCCCGGCGACCTGCTCACCATCGGCCAGCTGGTCGCCCGCAGCGGGCTGGCCCACTCCGCGCTGCGCTACTACGAGAGCCTCGGCCTGATCCACGCCACCCGCACCGCCGGCGGCCAGCGCCGCTACCCGCGCGGCACGCTGCGCCGGGTCGCCTTCGTCCGGGCCGCCCAGCGGGTCGGCCTCTCCCTGGACGAGGCCAGGGTCGCCCTCGACCGGCTGCCCGAACGCCCCGCCCCCAGCGGCACCGAGTGGGACGTCGTCGCCGAGTCCTGGCGGGGCCGGATCGACGAACAGATCGCCGAACTCGAACGGCTCAAGGCCAAGCTCACCGGCTGCATCGGCTGCGGCTGCCTCTCGCTCACCCGCTGCGCCCTGTACAACGCCGACGACCGCGCCGCCGAGGCCGGCCCCGGCGCCCGCTACCTGCTCACCCGCGACCCGGACAGCGGACCGGAGCCCACCCCGCCGGGCCTCCCGGACGGCTGCGGCCCCCGGGAGCGGCGTGCAGCGGGCCCTGGGTGCTGAAAAGCCTTTGCCGACGGGCCGTTGGCGTGCCTACGGTGCGGGCATGCTGCCCCTGGTGGAGACGGACGAGCAGGGGGACGCGGTCCTCGCCGACGAAGCGGTGATGCGCCCGGGCGCCGAGGCGCTGTGCGCGCGACTGGGCGTCCGCGGGGCGGTGCTGGAGCGCTTCGCGGAGGGCTCCGTCCCGGTCTACGCGGTGGGCACCGAGCACGTGCTCAAGCTGTTCCCGGCGCCCTCCGCCCGGGAGGCACTGGCCGAGGAGCGCGTCCTGGCCTTCCTGGAGGGCAGGCTCCCCGTCCCCACCCCCGCACTCCGGGCGGCCGGCGAGTACGTCAACGGCTGGCGCTACGTCCTGATGTCCCGCCTGCACGGCGAGGGCCTGGCCCCGGCCTGGCCGCGCGTCCCGCGGGGCGAACGCGAGCGGATCGCCCGTGACTGCGGCGAGGCGCTCGCCGCCCTGCACGCCCTGGACGCGGAGCCGCTCGCCGACGCCCTCGCGCCCGACGCCCTCCCGCCCGGCGACTGGCCGGCCTTCCTGGCCCGGCAGCGCGCGGGCGCCGTCGCCCGCCAGTGCGAACGCGGCCTGCCGGAGTCCTGGGCGGAGCAGATCCCGGACTTCCTCGCCACCGCCCCGCTCCCGGCCACCCCGCAACGCGCCCTGCTGCACACCGAGTTCATGCGCGAGCACCTGATCACCGACCCGGCCGACGGCTGGCGGCTCACCGGCCTGATCGACTTCGAGCCCGCGATGGTCGGCGACCCGGCCTACGACCTGGTCGCCGTCGGCCTGTTCACCACCCGCGCCGACCCGCAGCTGCTCGGGCGGCTGCTCACCGCCTACGGCCGCCCCTTCGAGCCGCGCCTGCTGATGGCGTACACACTGCTGCACGTGTACAGCCACCTGCCGTGGTACCTGAGGGAGTTGAGGCCATCGGCGCGGACGCTGGACGACCTCGCCGAGGAGTGGTTCGGGACCGCCTAAGGGCGGGGGTCCGTGCGCAGCAGGCCGTAGTAGACCATGTCGCGCCACTCCCCGGCCCGGAAGACCATCGACCGGTGGACACCCTCGCGGGTGAAGCCCAGCTTCTCCAGGACGCGCTGCTCGGCGAGGTTGCCGATGTCGGTGTCCGCCTCCACCCGTACCGCCGTGGTGTGCGCGAACAGGTAGTCCACCAGCAGACGGTGGGCCTGGGTGCCGATGCCCCGCCCCCGCGCCTGCGGCATCAGCTGCGCGCCGATGCTCCAGTACGGGTTGTTCGGCCGCGCGGCCTTGCGGGTGGCGGCGACGAAGCCGAGGAACTCACCCTCGGTGGCGACGGCGAAGATCGACTGCTCCTCGCTCAGCAGCCCGTGCTCGGCCCAGCGGCGGCGGAAGCGCTCCGGGTCCGCCCAGCCGAACCACTGGAACTCGCCCAGCGCCTCGGGGTCGTTCAGCATCCCGCCCAGGGCGGTGAGGTCGGCTTCGGCTATCGGGCGGAGGAAGATCTTCTCTGGGTCCATGCCGCCACCAACGACGGAGATCGTTTGACCGTTCCTCAGGCCGGGGCGGGGGCGGGGGCCGGGACGGACCGGGCGAGCCGGAAGCCGACGTCGTCGATCCGCAGGGTCGGGTGGCTGCGGCGGCGGACGGAGGCGCGGCAGCTCCAGTGCTCGTCGAACCAGCCGCCGCCGCGCAGTACGCGGTAACTGCCGTACACCTCGGGGTCGTAGAAGTCCCAGCACCACTCCCACACGTTGCCGAGCAGGTCGTACAGCCCGTAGGCGTTGGGCCGCAGCCCGCCGACCGGGTGCGGGCGTTCGCCGGAGTTGCCGCGGTGCCAGGCGATCTCGTCCAGCGGGCCGTAGCGCGGCCCGTCGGTTCCGGCGCGGCAGGCGTGCTCCCATTCGGCCTCGGTGGGCAGCCGGTGGCCGTCGGCGGTGCGGTCCCAGGCGACGTCCTCGCCGTCGATCCGATAGGCGGGTGCGAGGCCCTCGCGCCGGGACAGCTCGTTGCAGTAGCGGACGGCGTCGAGCCAGGAGACGCTGTGCGCGGGGCGGCGGTCGCCGGTGCGGCCCTCGTACTCCTCGCGGGTGACCGGACAGGGCGCCAGCTCGAAGGGGGCCACCTCGACGCTCCAACTCCGCTGGGTGCGGCGGTCGGAGAGCGTCACGCGGCCGGGCGGAACGGCGATCGGTCCGGTACGGGGTTCCATGATCGCCGATCCTACGGCCCCGCCCCGGCCGCCCGGCCCCGACCGCCCGGCTCGGGCCCTTCGACCCGACTCAGCCCTTCGACCCGACTGCGCCCACCAGGTTGATCGCCCCGCGCTCGGCCAGTTCCTCCGCGTGCGCGGGCAGCGGGGTGCCCGCGTGCAGGTGCGGCCGGACGACGGCGAGCGGCAGGCCGACGACCGCGAGGGTGACCCGGTCGAGGTCCAGCGGCGTCACGGCGCCGAGCCGCTCGGCGAGCCCCTCCACCGCCTCCCGCACCCGCCGCCCGGCCTGCCGTTCGCGCCCCAGCTGCTCCTGCGGCCACTCGGCCCGGCCGAAGGCCTCCGCGCCGTGCAGCAGGACGACGGCCCCCTCCCGGTGCGCCCGGCTCCAGGCGACGACCTGCCGGGCGGCCGCGCCGGCGACGAGCCGCGGCTCGGCCTGCCCGGCGAGGACCGGCAGGTAGGTGTCGTGGAACTCCCCGAGCGTGCGCAGCCACAACTCGGCCAGCAGGGCGGAGCGTTGGGGGAAGCGGTGGTAGACGGAGCCGTTGGGCGCACCGCTCTCGCGGGCCACGGCGGACATGGTGACGGCGGCCGGACCGCCGACGGCCGCGAGGCGCACGGCGGCGTCGAGGAGGGTGGCTTCGTCATGGCGGGGTGGCCTGGGCATGCAATGGAGAGTACTCTCCAATTCAATTGGAGGGACCCATCCAAAACCAGGAGGACCCGCTGTGGCCGTGCTCAACATCCACGAACGCACCATCCCGGCACCGGAGTCGACGGTCGGCGCACTCCTCGACGGCCTCGCCGGCCCGGACGACCGGCTCTGGCCCGGTCCCGACTGGCCCCCGCTGGAGCTCGACGGCCCGCTCGCGGTCGGCGCCGCCGGCGGGCACGGGCCGGTCCGCTACCGGGTCGTCGGCTACCAGCCGGGCCGGTGGGTGCGGTTCCGGTTCAGCGGGCCGCGCGGCTTCGACGGGTTCCACGAGTTCACCGTCCAGCCCGCGAACGGCGGTTCACTGCTGCGCCACACCATCGCGATGCGCCTGCACGGCCCGAGCCGGCTGACCTGGCCGCTGGCCTTCCGCTGGCTGCACGACGCCCTGCTGGAGGACTCCCTCGACCGGGCCGTCCGCGCCTGCGGCGCCGCCGTGGACTCCCCGGCACGATGGAGCGCCCCCGTACGACTGCTGCGTCGACTGGCCCACCGCTGACCACGGCACGCCCTCTGGCGTCCGCAGCTGACGCACCGCCAGGATGGTTCCCTGCCAACGGGATCAGCGGACGAGAGGCGGCGACGGCCATGGCGGTCATGACGGTCAGCACAGTGGTGGAGGCCCCGGCCGAGCGGGTCTGGGACCTGATCGGGGACTTCCACGCCCTCGGCGAGTGGCACCCCCACCTGCCGACGAGCCGGCTCGGCAACGCGCTGACGGGCAACGCGATCGGCGCGGTCCGGGTCTTCGAGTTCGACGGCGTCGTCCTGAACGAGATGCTGGTCGCCTACGACGGCGAGGCCCGGGCCTACACCTACAGCTTCCCCGACGGCACCTTCCACTTCGACCGCTACCGCGCCACCCTGCGGGTCACCCCGGTGACCGAGCTGGACACCAGCTTCGTGGAGTGGAGCGTCACGTACGACATCGAGGCGGAGCACCGCAAGGAGTCCACCGAGCGCGTGCACGGCGTCTTCACCGCCGGACTGGCCGCCCTGCGGGAGCGCTTCGCGGGCTGAGCCGGACGGCGGGCGGTGCACGGCGCACGGCGCACGAGAAGTCGACCTGGCCGACTTCTCGTGCGCAAGCCCCCACCCTAGGCCTGCGGTGCACCCTCACCCGTCACGGTCAGGCGGCGCCGAGCCGCGGCGAGGAGCTCGGCGGACAGGCCCGGATCGTCGCTCGCCCGGGCGAGCATCAGCGCGCCGACCATCGTCGACAGGTCGGCGAGCGCCGCCTCGCGCCCGGCCGGGTCGGGCAGCTGCTGGAAGCCGTCGACCAGGTCGCGCAGCCCGGCCGTGAAGGCGGTGCGCAGCGGGGCGCCGGGTTCGGCCCGGGCCGCGTCGGCGGCCAGCGCGGCGGCGGCGCAGCCCTGGCCGGGGTGGTCGCGATGGAGGGCGGAGAGGTAGCGGGCGAGGAACTCGGCGCGGGGGGTGCGCCGCTCGTCCGAGGGGTCGTCGTCCGCACCAGGGTCCGCCAGCGCGTCCATGGCCTCGCGGCGTTCGGCGAAGGCGGCGGTGAGGGCCTGGGCGACGAGGTCGTCCTTGGACGAGAAGTGCCGGTAGAAGCCGCCGTGGGTGAGTCCGGCCGCGGCCATCGCCTGGGGGACGCTGACCTGCTCGGAGCCCTTCTCCCGGATCAGCCTGGCGGTGTGGTCGATGACCTCCTGACGGTGGCGTTCGGCCTCGGCGCGTGAGACGCGGGGCATGTCCGCGCTCCCTTCGTCGTCCTGTGGTGGTGTCCCGGCGGCCCCCGGTGGGTGCTCCCGGTGGCGGTCCCACTCTCCCATCCGGGCCCCCCTTGCCCATTTTAGATGATGGCCATAATCTAAAACCAGTGGGGAGCCCCGGCGACGGGGCACCACCCTTCCGAGAGCGAGGAACACGCACATGACCGTGATCGAAGGCTCCACCGCCCTGGTCACCGGGGGCCTCCGCGGCCTCGGCCGGGCGTTCGTCGGGGAACTGCTGGCCCGCGGCGCGACGAAGGTCTACGCCACCGCCCGCACCCCCGTCCCCAGCGAGGACGCCCGGGTGGAGGTCCTCGCCCTGGACGTCACCGACGACGCCTCGGTGGCCGCCCTTGCCGAGCGGGCCCAGGACGTCGACATCGTCTTCAACAACGCCGGCGTCCTCCACCCCGGCGCCCTACTGACCGCCGACCTGCGGCACGTCCAGGACACCTTCGACACCAACGTCCTCGGCCCGCTGCGCATCGCCCGCGCCTTCGCGCCCGTGCTGGCCACCCGCGGCGGCGGGGCACTCGTCGACATCCACTCCGCACTGTCCTGGGGCGCGGGCGCGGGCGCGTACGGCGCCTCCAAGGCGGCCCTGTGGTCGCTCACCAACTCCCTGCGCCTGGAGCTCGCCGCCCAGCACACCCAGGTCGTCGGCGTGCACCTGGGCTTCGCCGACACCGAGATGGTGGCGGCTCTGCCCGTCGACAAGCTGCCGGCCGCCGAGGTGGCCCGCATCGTGCTGGACGGCGTCGAGCGCGGCGACCGCGAGGTGCTCGTCGACGACGTCTCCCGGTCGTTCAAGGCCGCACTCGCCGGGCCGGTGGAGGGCCTGACCGTCCCCTTCCGCCGCTGAGCCGCGCCCCACTACTTTCACCGAGGAGCACACCCATGCCCCTGTGGCACGTCTACCACCCCCGCGGCACCTACAGCCCCGAGCAGAAGCAGCGGATGGCCGCCGACATCACCGGCATCTACACCCGCTTCGGGCTGCCGAAGTTCTACGTGATGACGCTGTTCCACGAGATCGGCGCCGACGACTTCCACGTCGGCGACCAGCCCACCCAGGACGCGGTACGGATCGTGGTCGAGCACATCGCCCGCCACACCGAGGACCCCGACCTGCGCAAGCGCACCCGGGAGGCGCTCGCCGCCGTCCTCGCGCCCCACACCACCGATCGCGGCCTGTACTGCGAGTTCCACGTCGACGAGACGCCCCGCGACCTGTGGATGATGGACGGGATCTCCCCGCCCCCGTCCAACAGCGAGGCCGAACAGCTGTGGGTCCGGGAGAACCGCCCGATCCCGTACTGACCGACCCTAGGAAGTGCCGCCCGGCACCCGCCCGGTGCCGGGCGGCCAGGTGTGACCGGCCTCGTGGAGGTTCGCCAGCGCCAAGTAGTCATTGCTCAGCATCACCTGGGCCAGCCGGGCCGCCGCCGAGACCACGTCGGGCCAGCCGGGGGCGTCAAGGAAGGCCTCGTCCGGGGCCTGGGCTCCGACCGCGTCCTGCACCACGCCGTACGCGGCGCCGAGCCGGGCCATCAGCGCGACCTCCTCCTCGGTGCGCAGGCTCAGGCCGAGATGGCGCTCGGGTTCGTCCGCGTCGCAGAAGTCGTCGAAGAGCACGTGCACGACGTGGTCGAGGTTCTCGAACTGCCTACGGTCGAGCCACACTTCCCGCTGCCAGGTCGGGCTGGCCAGGGAGACGACGGCGGGCACGACGTGCAGCCGGAAATGGGGGAAGGCGATTCCGTGATCGATCACAGGCCGACGGTACCCACGTAGCGCCCGACCGGGCAGTCATTAAAAGGCGCTGCCCGCTAAAGGACCAGAGCGAACCAGCCGGCCACCGAGACCGCTGCGGCGAGCCCGCCGAGGGCGACCGCCGCCCGGCCGTGCTCCAGCCCCCGTGCCCGCTGGAAGGCGGCGATCAGCACGCTGATCGCCGCTACCGGCATGAGCAGGAACGCCAGGAACCAGGCCCAGCCGCCCAGGGCGAGCGCGGCCAGGAGGCCGATGATCAGCAGCGGCACCCACACGGCGGCCACCGTGAATCCGGCCGCCGCGCACGCGACCCGGAACCGGTCCTGGCGCCGGTAGAAGACCGGCACGGCACAGACGGCGCCGCTCAGCAGCCCGACGGCGAAGAGGAAGAGCCGCAGACTGGCCCCGCACGTCGGCGCGATGAGCACCAACGGCACCAGGGGCACCGCACTTGCCACCCCGGCCAACCACCTCGCACTCGTGGGCACCACGGCCATGCCTCCACCCCTCCTTTGAACGCGTTCAAACGTAACACGCGAGAGGCTGGGCCGATCAGGAGGATTCGGCGCCCCCGATCGCCGCAAGCAACTGTCGGCGGACGGCAGCAGCGGCACCGGGCATCCGGCGGGCCAGCTCCACGTCGAGTCGCCGACGTTCAGCCCGGAGGAGTCGGGCGACGGGGGCGCGGGAGCAGTGCTGGAACCAGAGGTCGCGGAGCCGGTCGATCACGCCGCCACCTCGCCCCACACGATCTTGCCGATCGGCCGGCGCGGGCAGCAGCCCCAGCGCTTGGCGAGGGAGTCGACGAG
Source organism: Kitasatospora sp. NPDC056076 (assembly GCF_042266305.1). Classification (NCBI taxonomy): domain Bacteria; kingdom Bacillati; phylum Actinomycetota; class Actinomycetes; order Kitasatosporales; family Streptomycetaceae; genus Kitasatospora; species Kitasatospora sp. NPDC056076. The sequence goes on along the minus strand of NZ_JBHJWG010000021.1, from coordinate 8,835 downwards.
CTGGAGGCCTCGCCCGGTCTCGCCGTCGAGACCGGGCGAGGAAAGGGAGGGGACGCGGTCACCCCGGGCGTCGTGGACCTCGATACGGAGGCGGGTGGGGTCGACGTCGAGGGAGAAGTAGATGAGGTGGCCGATCGGGGTGCCGTGCAGGACGGCGTTGGTCACGAACTCGGTGGTGATGACGAGCCCGGAGTCGAGGAAGCGCTCGCCGTGCGGGATGGAGGAGAGGAGGGCCGCGGGCCGCTGGCGGGCCATCGCGGGCGAGCGGCGGCTGCGCGGGAGCCAGATGGTGGAGGAGGTTCGAGACATGGCGAAGTCACCTTCCAGGGAGAGGGGTTGAAGCCATGTGACGACCGGGCGGAGGCAAAGGAATGCCCGGCGGTAGACCCTCATTGGTCACTCAGGAGACCCAAAGGGCTACTCGCTGTAGCATGCTCCGCGATGGCCCCATCACGCAAGCGCATCACCACGCAATTGCGCGACGCCGCAAGCCTCTTGTGATCACCTGGGGAGGTGGCAGACTGTGACCCGACGTCAACCAAGAGGGAGCGACGAGCGTGGACAGTCCAACCGTGCTGCGCCGTAGGCTCGGCTCCGAGCTGCGACGATTGCGCGAACGGACCGGGCGTCAGGCCAAGGCCGTTGCGGACGAACTCGGCTTCAGCGCAACCAAGGTCTCGCGGATCGAGTCGGGCCAGACAACGCTGAAGGAATCAGACGTCCGCGCGATGCTCGAACTGTACGGCGTCAGCGATCCGGCCGAGCTGCACCAGTTCATCTCCCTGACCCGGCGCAGCACGCAACGCGGTTGGTGGCACGACTACGGCGACACCTTGCCGGACTGGTTCCAGACCTACGTCGGCCTGGAGGCCGACGCCTCCCGGATTCGCACCTACGAATCCGAGTTGGTGCCTGGGCTGTTCCAAACCGCCGGCTATGCGCGCGAGATCTTCCGCACCATGCAGCGGGAGCAGAACGACGAGCAGGTCATCGAGCGCCGGGTGAAGCTCAGACTGCAACGCCAGGAGATCACTCGCAGCCCTGCCCCGTTGACCGTGCACTCCGTCTTGTCTGAGGCTGTTCTGCGTCGCCCAGTTGGCGGCGCAGAAGTGATGAAGGACCAGGTAAATCACCTCATCGAGGCTGCCCAGCGAGCGAACATCACCATCCAGGTTCTTCCATTCAGCGCAGGCGCTCACGCGGCCATGAGCACGAACTTCCGCATCCTCTCGTTCTCGGAGGTTCCTGGCGAGATCGCCTATAGCGAAGCCGTCACCAGTGGCCTCTATATCGAGAAGCAGTCAGACATCTCCTGGCATGAGCAAGTCTTCAATCAACTGACCTCATTGGCCATGACTCCGGAGGAATCCGTGCCGTGGATGCAGAAGCTGGTAACGGAGGGGTACAGAACATGAAGTGGCGCAAGAGCAGCTACAGCGGCGCCGCAGGCGGCGACTGCGTGGAAGTCGCCTCGACGCTCCCCATCGCCTGGCGCAAGTCGAGTGCCAGCAACCCGAACGACGAATGCGTCGAGTTCGGCCAACTGGTCAGCACCGTCGCCGTCCGCGACAGCAAGGACCCCCACGGCCCGGCGCTCACCTTCTCCCCCAACGGCTGGCAGTCCTTCATCGCCGGCATCCGCTCAGACGACTTCCCCGCCACCCCCTGAATCACCACGGGCGGCCCCGCGCGGTGTACGCGGGGCCGCCCGTTGACGTGATGTGCGGGCAAGTTCGGGCAAGTTCGTCGTGCGAGAAGCCATCTGTGGGGAACGATCGCTCAAGGCAATCGTCTCCGGCCGCCAGGAGGTCACCATGACACTGCACAAGCTCGGCCAGGACCCCGACAGCCCCGAAGGCAAGTCCCCGACCGTCTACTTCGATGACGCGACGGGAAACTACATCCTCCAGGGCTGGAAGGTGCTCGACCCGGCACGTCTCGCGCACATGGACGTCCCCGAGCATGAAACCGTGATCGAATTCCCCAGGCGAATGATGCAGTTCTTCCCGGAGGTGAACGGTGGCACCGGCCCCCACGCTTGAGGAGCTGTTGCGGAGCTCCACCCGCTCGGCACTCCATCTGGAGATGCGCGACGGCTACATGCGCGACGACCCGTTGTTCCTCCGCTGGCTCGGTGGGCATCGCGATGATCGGGCGGACCGTTCGTCCTGGTGGAGCCCCTGGTTGCAACTGATCCAGGAGACCACCGCCCGCGGAGTCGACGTACGCCGGGCCCGCGTCATCTCTGAACCGGCAAGCGAGTACATCCGGTTCGAGCACGAGATCACGTTCCGGAACATCACTTCCGGCGAGCGCGTCCGATGGCTCCCCCGCCGACGAGCGACCGGTCTGGCCCTCCCCGGCAATGACTTCTGGCTCATCGACGGGCAACATCTCCTGGTCCACCATTTCAGCGGCGCGGGCGACTTCGTGGAACACGAATTCGTCACCGACCCGCGGACCATCAGCCTCTGCGCCTCGGCGTTCGAGGCCGTCTGGGCGCGCGCCCTCCCCCACGAGGACTTCCGGCTGACCTGACCCGTGTCCGCGCCATCCAGCGTCCAGCAAGCCAAGCAGGCCCTCGGCCAGCGTCTGCGCGATATCCGGCGGGATTCCGGACTCAGCGCGCGGGCGCTGGCCGAAGCTGCGGGGTGGCACGAATCGAAGTGCTCCAAGATCCAGAGCGGTCGCGTGATGCCGTCGGAAGCCGACATAAGGACCTGGACCGCCGTCTGCGGCGTCCCCGGTCAGGCAGCCAACCTCATCGCGACCGCCCGGAACATCGAGGGCATGTACGTCGAATGGCGCCGGCTCGAAAGGTCAGGCCTCAGACGGGCGCAGGAATCCGTTCTGCCCCTCTTCGAACGAACACGCCGATTCCGTATGTACCAGTCGTGGGTGGTCCCCGGCCTGCTCCAAACTGCGGCGTACACGCGTGCCGTACTCAACACGATCGTCTCGCTGCGCAGCACTCCCGACGACGTCGACGAGTCCGTCGCTGTCCGGATGGAGCGGCAGAAGGTGCTGCACACCGGAGATCACCGCTTCGCCTTCCTGGTCGAGGAGTGGGTGCTTCGAACGGTCATCGGCAACCCTGACGTCCTGATCGGGCAGCTCGCCCATCTGATCACCGTCAGCGCCCTGCCGTCGGTCAGCCTCGGAGTGATCCCGCTCGGGGCAACCAGGGGATCAGGATGGCCGGTTGAGTCGTTCACGATGTACGACGACGTCCAGGTGAATGTCGAACTCGTATCCGCTCACCTCACCATCACCCAGCCGGTGGAGATCGCCGAGTACAGCCGGACCTTCTCCGAACTGGCTGGCATCGCAGTCCACGGGGCCGCAGCGCGATCACTCATCACCAGCGCCATCAACGCGCTCGGGTGAATTCGAGCAAGCTCAAGCAAGTTGGTCGACCACTTGTGTGCTCGCTCCCTACCGTCTCAAAGCGTCACCACAGACGCCCTCGCCTTCCGGCGCCGGGCAGCCGCATCAGCTTCGAGCACGAGAGGAGACCACCGTGACCACAGCCTCCGCGGAACGCCAGCCGTTCGCCATGCGCTACGCCGCGCGCCAGACCAGCGAGCCGGCCGACGCCACCGGCGTCACGTACGACCAGGAGTTGCAGATCGCCGTCACGTCCGACGGCAACCCCTGGGCGCACACCGCCCACAGCGAGACCAGCAGCAACACCAACTCCGACAGCAGGAACGACGAAGGCACCGACTTCTACTAGGAGTACCGAGGTGACGGAACCTCACGACGAGACGGTGCTGGTTCTCACGAACCGGCTCGACTCCACTGCGGATCTGGTGGTCGAACGCCTCAACGACCGGGGCGTCCCGGTGTTCCGGTGCGACACCGCCGAGTTCCCCACCGAACTCACCCTGACCGCAACGCTGGAGAACAGGTGGGTCGGTGCACTCGACAACAAGCACCGCACGCTCGACCTGGCCCGCGTCCGGTCGGTGTACTTCCGCAGGCCCGAGGAGTTCCGGCTGCCTGACGGCATGTCCGAGGCTGGGCGGCGGTTCGCCGCCGCCCAGTCCCGGGCCGGCTTCGTCGGCGTCGCCGTCGCTCTTCCCTGCCTGTGGATCAACCACCCCGCGCGGGACCTGGATGCCAACCACAAGCCCTGGCAACTCGCCGTTGCCCGACGTCTGGGGCTGGATCCGCCACGCAGCATCATCACCAACGACCCGGATGCGGCCCGGCAGTTCGCCGTCGACCTCGGCGCCCCGATCATTACCAAGAGCCTGGGCGCGCCCGTGGACACGGTCGTCATCGACCCCGCGGACCTGGACGACTCCGTACGCCTGTGCGCCCACCTCTTCCAGGAGTGGATCGACAAGGCGCACGAGGTCCGGCTGACCGTGGTCGGCGACCACTTCTTCCCCGTCGAGATCCACGCCGGGTCGGGGGCCGCCCGCGTCGACTGGCGCACCGACTACGGGAGCCTCACGTACCGGCCGACGGCCGTCCCCGGCCCGGTGCGCGAGCGCGTGTCCGCGTTCATGCGCGAGTTCGGACTCGTCTTCGGGGCCTTCGACTTCATCGTGACGCCGACCGGGGACTGGCGCTTCCTCGAAGTGAACCCCAACGGCCAGTGGTCGTGGATCGAGCACAGGGCCGGCGTGCCCATCTCGCACGCCATCGCGGATCTTCTGGAGAAGGGCAGCACAGGTGAGTGACACTCTGGACGAAGCAGAAGTGGCAGCGGGCGAACTGCGCGTCGCACTGGTAAAGGAACTGGAGCACGACGGCTCCCTGCGCACCCCGCACTGGCGGGACGCGGCACTGGCAGTGCCCCGCCATGTCTTCCTGCCGACCTTCTACAGCGCCGTGGACGGCTCGGACGGCATCACCCGCTACACCGCCGTCAACCGCGACACCGACGCACAGGCGTGGCTTCGGCTCGCCTACCGGAACACGACCTGGGTCACCCAGCTCGACCACAGCCTCACCCAGTCGAACAGCGAACCCCGCACCGGAACACCCACCAGTTCCTCCACGCTCCCCGGCGTCGTGGTGCGGATGCTCGAAGACCTCGATGTCCAGGACGGCATGAACGTGCTCGAAGTCGGCACCGGCACCGGCTACTCCACCGCGCTGCTGTGTGCCCGCCTCGGCGACCGGCACGTCACCAGCGTGGAGCACGACGCCGCCCTGTCCGCCGCCGCCCGCGAACGGCTCGCCACCCTCGGCCACCAGCCCCGCCTGGTCGTCGGTGATGGCGCCGAGGGCTGCCCGGGCAGCGGACCGTACGACCGGATCATCGCGACGTACTCGCCCGGCCGCGTCCCGTCCCCATGGCTGGCCCAGGCGCTCCCGGGCGCGGTCGTCCTGGTGTCGCTGGTCGGCAGCCTCGACGCCTACGGCTACGCGAAACTGCACGTGGACGACGGCGAGGCCCAGGGCCGGTTCCTCGACTCCGACGTCTCCTTCATGCTCTCCCGGGAGACCCGGCGACCCGCGATCGGACCGCTCATGCGCGCCGCCGTCCAAGCCCGCGACAACGCGACCGCCCTCGACACCGCCATCCACCCCGATCTCCTGGACGATCCGGCGTTCCTGTGGAGCGCCCAACTCGCCGTGCCCGGCACGACCCGGCTGCGTCTGACAACCGACCACGTCACAGGCCGGTGGTTCCTCCACCCCGACGACTCATGGGCGGTACTGGAGAGTGGGAACGACGGCACCACGCGTGCCTTCCAGGGCGGCCCGCGCGCCCTCTGGGCCGAGCTGGAGGCCACCGCCTCGACCTGGCTGTCCCATGGACGTCCGGGGCTGGAGCGCTACGGGCTCACAGTGTCCCCGAGGACGAACACGGTCTGGCTGGACGACCCTGGCCACCCGGTCGGCATTCTCGGGGAGTGATCACCTGCGGGCCGGTCGCGACGTGTTCGAGCACATCCCCTGCGATTGGATGGCGGTACAGGCATGGTCGACTTCGCTGCCTGCCCCGACGAAGCGGTGCGGGCCGCTGAGGCGGTCTGCGGCCCGATCGTCCTCACGGAGATCACCGACCGCCGCGGATCGGCCGTCTGGAAGGCGGTCGGTCCGACCGGGTCCGTGGCGGTCAAGGCCGGGTACGGCGAGGGTGCGGAGATCACGGCACGGGAGGGCGCGGTCCTGGACCAGCTGCCCGGCTACTCCGTCGTCACCGGCCGATACGACAGCGGCGTCTGGTACGTCACCCCGTGGCTTCTCGGTCCTTCCACGTGGGAGCTCTTCAAGCCGGTCCGGGACGGCGGCACCGGGCACGAGCGGGCCCTCGCCGGAGCCGTCGATCTCTGCCTGGCCGTCGCCGACCTGCACGCCGCCGGGTGGGTACACGGCGACCTCCAACCCGCTCACTGCGTCCACACCGAACACGGCGCGCGGCTCCTCGATCTGACCTGGGCCTGGTCGCCCGGCTTTCCTCCGTCACCGATCTTCCAGGGTGGTATCACCCACCTGCTCGCCCCGGAACTGGCCGCCGCCGTGGAGTCCGGCGTGCGGCCGGTACGGACGACCGTCGAATCCGATGTGTACGCCCTCGCGGGCACGCTGTGGACGTGCGTCACGGGCCGGTGGCCCCTCGATTACGACTCCGCCGGAATCGGCCCGGATGTCGGCCCCGGGACGCGCCGAGCCGCCATCGCCTCCGGAGAGATCCCGCTTCGCGCCGCCGAACCCTGGCCTGAGTTTCAAGCCGTACTCCGACCGGTCCTTCGTGAACCCGCCCGCAACCGCCCGGAAGCCGCCGAACTCGCCTCCGCACTCGAACGGTTGTAAGAACCCGGGCGGCCCCGCGCGGGGTGCGCGGGGCCGCCCCG
>NZ_JBHJWG010000021.1:0-2008 GCF_042266305.1 Kitasatospora sp. NPDC056076 | reverse complement strand
CGCCCCCCGCCGGCCCGCGGCGCCCCGCCCCCCCCAAGCCCAGGGTTTTTACCACCCGGGGGGCCCCGGGGGGGGGGGCGGGGGCCCGCCCGGGGTGGGTGGTGCGGCTCAGCTGGCCTGGCCGGTGGGCATGACCGTGACCTGCTGGAGGTTGACCCGGGGCGGCAGGGTGGCGATGAAGCCGATGGTCTCCGCGACGTCCTCCGGGGTGAGCCACTCCATGGCGGCCTTCGCGCCCTCCAGCCAGTCCAGCGCGCCCTGGTCGGTGACGTGGCTCTGCAGCTCCGTCCCGACGATGCCGGGCTCGACCGCCGACACCCGGACCTTCTTCGCCCCCAGCTCGGCCCGCAGGGTCCGCGACAGCTGGCTGACGTACGCCTTCGTGCCGGAGTACACGGCGAAGGTCGGGAAGATGTTCTGCGCCGCGATGGACGAGGTGTTGATCAGGTCCGCCACACCGCGCTCGGCGGCCGCCTTCACCAGCTGCGGGGTGAACACGCCGATCGCGTTCATCAGGCCGGTGATGTTGAGGTCGATCTGCTGCTTCCACTGCGCGGTCGCCAGCTCCTCGATCGGGGCGGGCAGCATGACTCCGGCGTTGTTCAGCAGCAGGTCGGCCCCGCCGAACTCGGTCTCCACCCGGGCCGCGGCGGCCTGCATCGCCTCGACGTCCGTCACGTCGGCGGCGATGGCGACCGCGCTGCCGCCGTTCTTCTCGATCCGCTCGACCAGTTCGGCCAGCCGCTCCGCCCGCCGCGCCAGGACGACGACCCGGGCGCCCAGCGCCGCCAGCTTCTCGGCCGAGGCCGCGCCGATGCCGCTCGAAGCGCCGGTGACGACGGCGACGCGGCCGGCGAGCGGAAGGGAGGTGGTGTTCGTGGACATGTTTCTTACCCTCCAGGGGCGTCGGGATTCGATCGGCCGCTCTCCGTCGGCCGCAGATCCAGTACAGCCCCGGGCGGAGCCCCCCGGGACGCCATACCTGGCCCTGCCCTGACAGGTACCGGCAGGACCACCCAGGACCGCCCGCCGCGCCGCGACACCGCCGACAATGGAGCCATGGACCGCACCAAGGAGATCGCCGGGTTCCTCCGCTCGCGCCGCGCCCGGGTCACCCCCGAGGACGCCGGGCTGCCCGCCGACGGGCGGGTCCGCCGCGTCCCGGGCCTGCGCCGGGACGAGGTGGCCCGGCTGGCCGGGGTCAGCACGGAGTACTACACCCGGCTGGAGCAGGGGCGGGCCCTCCACCCCTCCGACGAGGTCGTCGAGGCGATCACCCGCGCCCTGCGCCTGGACGACACCGAGCGCGAGCACTTCGCCGACCTGCTCCGCTCCGACTCCCGCCCGGCCGCCCGCCGCACCCCGGCGGCGGCCCAACGGGTTCGCCCGGGGCTCTACTTGATGCTGGAGACGCTCGACCACGTGCCCGCCTTCATCCTCGGCCGACGCACCGACGTCCTGGCCTCCAACCGGCTCGCCCGGGAGGTCCTCACCGACTTCGACGCCCTGCCCGCGAACCGCCGCAACATGGCCCGCTACTACCTGCTGGACCCCAAGGCCCGGGAGACGGTGGGCGATTGGGAGCGGCTCGCCGCCGAGACGGTGGCCATGCTCCGGTTCGAGGCGGGCCGCTACCCCCAGGACCGCCGGCTCGCCGACCTGGTCGGCGAACTCACCCTCCAGGTGCCGGAGTTCACCGGCTGGTGGAACGACCACCGGGTGCTGCGCCGCACCCACGGCGCCAAGCACTACCACCACCCCCTGGTCGGGGACCTGCACTTCTCCTACGAGTCCTTCCAGGTGCCGGGCGACGCGGAGCAGACGCTGTGCGTCTACAACGTGGAGCCGAACTCCCCCACCGCGCAGTCCCTCCGGGTCCTGGCCAGCTGGACGGCACCCACGGTTCCGACTCCCTAGGTGTACTGACCACGGAGGTTGGTGACGGGGTTCACGGCTGGGTGATCTTGAAATGAGTGAGGGCCTTCTGGCTCGGTGTGGATTGCGACAT
>NZ_JBHJWG010000020.1:136053-137946 GCF_042266305.1 Kitasatospora sp. NPDC056076 | reverse complement strand
GGCCCGCACCGGCCCGGGCCCGCGCGGCCGGTGCGGCGGGTTCGGGTGAGCGCCCGGGGCCCGGTACGCCCGGCCGCCCGTTCTCCTGCTGGGGGTGCTGGGGGTGCTGGGGTGCCTGCGGTGCACCGGCGGGTGCGGCGGCCGCGGTTCCCCGTCTGACCCCGCGCCCGCCGGCGGCGGCCGTGCCGCGGGCCGCCAGCTCGCTGAGCCGCTCGTGCAGGGCGGCCGCACCGGGCCGCTCGGCGGGTTCCTTGGCGAGGCAGGCCCCGATGAGCGGGGCGAGTGGCGGGGGGACGGCGGACAGGTCGGGTTCCTCGTGGACGACCCGGTACAGCATCACTTCGGAGGACGCCCCGGAGCCGAACGGGGTGTCCCCGGTGAGCGCGTACGCGAGGGTGGCGCCGAAGGCGAAGACGTCGGTGGCCGGTGTGACGGCGACGCCGCGGACCTGCTCGGGGGCGAGGAAGCCGGGGGAGCCGACGGCGGTGCCGACGTGGGTGAGGGTGCTGGCGCCGCGCGACCAGGCGATGCCGAAGTCGATGATCCGCGGGCCGCGCGGGGAGAGCAGGATGTTCGAGGGCTTGAGGTCGCGGTGGACGACTCCGGCCTCGTGCACCTTGACCAGCCCGTCGGCCAGGGCGGCGCCGATCCGGGCGGCTTCGGGCCAGCTCAGCGGCCCTTCGTCGCCGACCCGCTTGTAGAGGGAGGGGCCGGGGACGTAGGCGGTGGCCAGCCAGGGGCGGTCGGCCTCGATGTCGGAGCCGACGACCCGGGCGGTGCAGCCGCCCCGGATCCTGGAGGCGGCGGCGATCTCGCGGGCGAAGCGGGTGCGGAACTCCTGGTCCTCGGCGAGTTCGGCCCGGATGAGCTTGAGGGCGACGCGCTGGCCGCGGCGGTCGGAGCCGAGGTAGACCACGCCCATGCCGCCGGCTCCCAGTCGCCGGTGCAGGCGGTACGGCCCGACGATGCGGGGGTCCTCACGCCTCAGCCGCATCATCGCCATGTCTCGTTCCCCGTCAGCCTGTGGGTGAGGCCCCGTCGGTTGGGGCATCGTCAGTTCCTGTCCGGCACAGCTTACGGACTGCCCGCTGCGGTGTGCTGATACGCAACACCTCAAGCCGCCGTGCGATTGTCCGATCGTGAGCTGAGCAGCAGGTCACAGGGGTGCCGAATCGCCTCTCGGGGTTGCCCCTCAGGGTTCCCCCGGGGGCGGTGCGCGACCTTCCTCCCCCTCCGGTAGTACGCCTTGAGTCTGAGCGTCATCCTCCGGGATGCCCGAGGAACAGTACGACGGCATGACGCCCGAAAGGCCCCCCGGCCAATAGCGTTGTGTCCAGCGGTGGACGGGGAGCTCGTCCCCCGAGGTAAGCCGTCCACCGCGCCAACTCGACCGGATCAGGAGCAGGGCCATGGCATCGCAGCAGACGGGAACCACCCGCCGGCGTCGACCGCCCTTCATCCAGCCCCAGTCCGCCGAGCGCCCCACCCGGCACCCCGCCGTCGCGCTGGCCATGGCCCTGCCGTGCGCCGTGCTGCTGGTGATGCTGTTCGGCGGGTGGGAGCAGATGGCGAACCAGGCCGAGGCCCTGGCCGATCTGATCGGCCGCTGAGGCGGACGGCACGGCCGCGGAGCCGTCAGGAGAAACAGAGAACACCAGAACGGGCACTGTTCCCCTGGGGACGGGGAGCAGTGCCGCCGGGGAGGCCGCGGGCCGCGATGACACGCGGACGGGCGAGAGCGGTGCGCAGAGCACCCCGGCAGGCGGAGACGCCGCGTACGGACGTCGGTGAGGGCGACCGTACGCGGCTCTTCTCCGCCCTCTTCCTCGAACCCGGAACGCAAGAGGCCGAGGCCGCGACCCTGACGGATCGCGGCCTCGGCCGTTACTGTGC
>NZ_JBHJWG010000020.1:84989-135953 GCF_042266305.1 Kitasatospora sp. NPDC056076 | reverse complement strand
GCGATACTGGGATTGAACCAGTGACCCCTACCGTGTCAAGGTAGTGCTCTCCCGCTGAGCTAATCGCGCCTGGTGTGGCGGTTGTGCAGCGAGCCCCGATGGGCTCGTTACTGTGCGCGATACTGGGATTGAACCAGTGACCCCTACCGTGTCAAGGTAGTGCTCTCCCGCTGAGCTAATCGCGCCTGGTGTGGCGGTTGTGCAGCGAGCCTCGAAGGGCTCGTTACTGTGCGCGATACTGGGATTGAACCAGTGACCCCTACCGTGTCAAGGTAGTGCTCTCCCGCTGAGCTAATCGCGCCTGGTGAGGCGGTTGTGCAGCGGACCTCGTGAGGTCCGACGTGCGCGATACTGGGATTGAACCAGTGACCCCTACCGTGTCAAGGTAGTGCTCTCCCGCTGAGCTAATCGCGCGGGGAGGTCTCCCGGTGGAACCGGGAGAACCCCTTGGAGGTGGAGACGGGATTTGAACCCGTGTACACGGCTTTGCAGGCCGTTGCCTCGCCTCTCGGCCACTCCACCAGGCAACGCATGAAGAACGACCTTACACTGTTCTCCATCGAGCGGACGACGAGATTCGAACTCGCGACCCTCACCTTGGCAAGGTGATGCTCTACCAACTGAGCTACGTCCGCCTGTCTCCCCGGGACCTTCACCGCTTTTCCTCGGCTGCGCTCCCTGGCGACGTGTTGAACTCTAGCGGATTCCCGGGCCAGCTAAAAATCCGTTCCCGCAGCGTGCCGAGGGGATGCCGACGGAGTGCCGTTCCGTCAGCCCCTCCGGCCGGTCACCGGCCACCACCTGCGGCGCTCCCGGACGATCATCCGCAGGCCACCCGGCGCACACCGGCGCGACGCACTCAGCTGCTCGTACGCGGGGGCGCGGCGGGCTCGGGCCCGACCCGGGGCACGCCCCCGACCTACACTTCAAGCACCGCCACCCCCCAGCACCACCGCGCAGGAGAACCGTGTCCGGCCATCCCGACCCCCGCACCCCGCTCGCCCGCTTCGGCGGCCGCCTGGCCACCGGACTGCGCGACGTCACCTCGGACCCGGCCGCGCTCGACTCCTCCGGCTACTGGGCCGTCGCCTACGACTTCGAGGGCCGGCTGACCTGCGCCCGCTTCGACGAGGTCCGCCCCGCGCCCGCCCCGCCCTCCGGCGCGGGCTGGCACGGCCCGGACGCCGGCAGCTGGCACAGCTCCCTGGACCGCGCCGCCTACACCGCGGGCGTACGCCGCATCCGCGCGCACATAGCCGCCGGCGAGGTCTACCAGGCCAACCTCTGCCGGGTGCTCTCCGCGCCGCTGCCCGACCCCGACCGCAGCGACATCGACGCCCTCACCGGCCTCCTCGCCCGCGGCAACCCCGCCCCCTACGCCGGGACCGTCCGACTGCCCGACCACGGCGTCGAGATCGCCACCGCCTCCCCGGAGCTCTACCTGCACCGCACCGGGCGCACCGTCTCGTCCGGCCCGATCAAGGGCACCGGCCGCACCGAGGACGACCTCCTCGACAAGGACCACGCCGAGAACGTGATGATCGTCGACCTGGTCCGCAACGACCTCGGCCGGGTCTGCGGGACCGGTACCGTCACCGTGCCCGACCTCTGCGTCGTCGAGAAGCACCCCGGCCTGGTCCACCTGGTCTCCACCGTCGAGGGCACCCTGCGCGACGGCGCCGGCTGGCCCGAACTGCTCGACGCGACCTTCCCGCCCGGCTCGGTCACCGGCGCCCCCAAGTCCAGTGCCCTGCGGATCATCGACGCCCTGGAGACCGCCCCCCGCGGCCCCTACTGCGGCGCGATCGGCTGGGTCGACGCCGACCGCGGCGAGGGCGAACTCGCCGTCGGCATCCGCACCTTCTGGCTCGACCGGCAGGACCCGCGGGTGCCGGTCCTGCGCTTCGGCACCGGCGCCGGCATCACCTGGGGCTCCGACCCCGAACGCGAGTGGGCGGAAACCGAGCTCAAGGCCGCCCGACTCGTCGCGATAGCGTCGGGCAGCGAGCCCGGCATCGACACCGCCCCCGAGCCGCACCGTGTCTAGGAACCGTGTCTAGGAGCAGCCCTCGATGAACACCCGCACCACGAGCTGGGTCAACGGAACCCTGGTCGACTCCGCCCACGCCGCCGTCTCGGTCCTCGACCACGGCCTCACCACCGGCGACGGCGTCTTCGAGACCATGAAGTCCGTCGACGGCCGGGCCTTCGCGGTCACCCGCCACCTCGACCGGCTCACCCGCTCCGCCCGCGGCCTCGGCCTGCCCGACCCGGACCACGCCGTGGTCCGCGAGGCCTGCGCCCAGGTCCTCGCCGCCAACCCGGCCCCGCTCGGCCGCCTGCGCGTCACCTACACCGGCGGCGACGCCCCCCTCAGCTCGGAGCGCGGCACCACCGGCCCCACCCTGGTGGTCGGCTTCAACGCCATCGGCCCCCGCCCCGACGAGACCGCCGTCGCCGTCGTCCCCTGGCGCCGCAACGAGCACAGCGCCGTCGCCGGCCTCAAGACCACCTCGTACGCCGAGAACGTGGTCGCCCTCGCCGCCGCCCACCGCACCGGCGCCTCCGAGGCCCTGTTCGCCAACACCGCGGGCCGACTCTGCGAGGGCACCGGCTCCAACGTCTTCGTGGTCCTCGGCGGCCGCCTGCTCACCCCGCCGCTCGCCTCCGGCTGCCTGGCCGGGATCACCCGGCAGCTGGTCGTCGACTGGTGCGGCGCCGAGGAGGCCGACCTCCCGCTCGGCGCCCTCGAGGAGGCCGAGGAGATCTTCCTGACCTCCACCACCCGCGACGTCCAGGCCGTCACCCGCGTCGACGACCGCCGGCTGCCCGGCACCGGCCCGGTCACCGCCAAGGCCATGGCCGTCTTCGCCGAGCGCAGCGGCGACGACCTCGACCCCTGACCCCGGGGAAACGGCCGGGCAGACGCCCCGGGCAGCGCGGATAACCTTCCCGGCGAGGGGAAGGGACCACCACATGACCACCACGCTGCGCCCCGAGGGCCCGGAGACACCCACCACGGCCGGCGGCCGCACCAGACGCTGGCGGATCCTCGCGAACGGCCACCAGGTCGGCGCCCTGCGCACCAGCTCAGCCCGTCACGACAGTGAACTCTGGGGTGAGATAGCGGAGTTGGAGATCACGGAGGGCCGCGGTCGGGGCCGCGGCACCTTCGGTGCCCTGGCCGCGGAGGAGGTGCTGCGCGCCTGGGGCTGTACCCGGGTCGACGTCGTCGTCCCCGAGTCCGCCCCGATCGCCCGGGGGCTGGTCGCCGCCCTCGGCTACACCGAGCGGATGCGGAACCTGGGCAAGAGCCTGACCGCCGCCCCGCCGCTGCCCGCCGGTGTCACCGCCCGCCCGATCGACGCCGCCGAGTTCCCGGCCTGGATCGACCGGGCCGCGCGGGAGTACGTCCAGTCCCTGCGGGACTCCGGCCTCACCGAGGCGCAGGCCCGCGCCAAGTCACGCCTGGACCACCGCAACGTCCTCCAGCAGGGCGTCGAGACCCCCGGCGTCGCCCTGCGCCGCCTCCACGGCCCGGGCGGCGCCCCCGAGCCGCTCGGCTCGCTCTGGGTGAACCTCCACCTGCGCGACCTGCCGGACGGCACCCCGCTCGCCTGGGTCATGGTGGTCGAGGTGGACCGGGCCCACCGAGGCCGGGGCCACGGCCGCACCCTGATGCTGCTCGCCGAGCGGGAGTGCCTGGCCGCCGGAGTGCGCGAACTCGGCCTGAACGTCTTCTCCGGCAACCGGGCCGCCCTCCGGCTCTACGCCTCGCTCGGCTACCGGGTCGTCAACCGCTGTTACGGCAAGCCGCTGTGAGCAGTTGACGCAACGTCAGACCGACGGGGCGTCAGGTGTGCCGGTCAGGAGGCCTTCGCCGCCTCGATGGCCGCGACGATCCGCTCGCGCAGCCCGTCCTGGCTCTTCCCGCCGTCCAACCGCTCGCGGCTGATCACGTACGTCGGCGTCCCGGTGACCCCGATCGCCTTGCCCTCGGCTTGGTCGGAGTCCACGATCAGCATGTGCCGGCCGTCGACCAGCGCGGTGTCGACCTCCTCGGCGTCCACCCCGACCTCCCGGGCCACCTCCAGCAGCAGCTTCTGCCCCCGGGCGTCCAACTCCTCGACCCGGGCCAGCAGCGCCTCCACGAACGGCCACCCCAGCCCCTGGGCGAACGCCTCCTCGGCCGCCTCCGCCGCGGCGTAGGCGTGCTTGTGCTTCTCCAGCGGGAAGTGCCGCAGCTCGACGGAGAGCGCGTCGCCGTACTGCGCGCGCAGCGCCCGTACGTCGTCCAGGGCGGTGCGGCAGTCCGGGCACTGGAGGTCGCACCAGAACTCGAGGCGGGGGAGGGAACCATCGATCATTCCCCCAGTGTTCCACTAGTGGGTGCCCGCCCCCGCCCGGCGGTGCGCCCGAGGGCGGACCGAGAGGGAGGCACCGATGTCCAGGACCACCGGAAGCGAAGGGGCGCACCCGTGCTGACCGCGGCGATCAGTTTCCTCCTCACGGCCGGCGGCGTGGCCGTCGCGGGCCTGCGGGCCCGGCGGCGGCGCTTCCGCTCGGCGACCCGCTGGTTCGCGGTCGCCCTGCTGCCCGCCGGGCTCTACCTGACCGGACTGTTCCCGCTGGCGAGCACGATCGGCCGGGAGTTCGCCGACTGGGCGGCCAAGCTGGTCTTCGACCCCCGGGTGTGGACTGGCCTGGTGCTGCTCGGCGTCTCCGCCGCGCTGCTGTTCGCCAGCCGCTGGCCGGGCCGACGCGGTGAGGTGGAGTCCTCCGCGGAGCGTCCGGCCGCGGCCGGAGCGGCTCCGGAGCGTCCGGCGGTGGCCCAGGCACCCAAGGCGCCCAAGGCGTCGAGGGACCCCAAGGCGTCCGGCAAGCCGCAGGCGGGCAAGCGGGACGACGGCCTCGGCGACTTCGCCGACATCGAGGAGATCCTCCGCAAGCGCGGTATCTGAGCCGGGCGGGAGGTGCGGCGCCGGTCAGGCGGGGGCGACGGCCTCCGCCGACCGCTGGCGCGCCCGGTAGGCGGCGACGTGCAGCCGGTTCCCGCAGGTGCGGCTGTCGCAGTAGCGCCGGGAGCGGTTCCGGGAGAGGTCCACGAAGACCCGCGCGCAGTCCGGCGCCTCGCACCGGCGCAGCCGCTCCCGCTCGCCCGCCATCAGGATGAAGGCCAGCGCCATGCCGAGTTCCGCCGCGAGGTGGGGCCCGAGCGCGGCGTGCGGGGCGAAGTAGTGGATGTGCCAGTCGTGGTGGTCGTGGTTGACCAGCCGGGGCGTCGTCCCGGCGGCCGCGACGATCGCGTTGACCAGCTCGGCGGCCGCTTCGGTGGACTCCGTCCAGAACACCTCGCGCAGCCGGGTGCGCAGCTCCTGCACCTGGCGCAGGTCGTCCTCGGTCAGCGAGTCGATCTCGCTGATCTCCTGGCGGCCCACGAAGGCGTCCAGCGCGGCGACGTCCGGCAGTCGCTCGTCGCCGCACACCTCGGGCGCGGTGTTGAGCAGATCCACGAGGATGCTCAGCGCGCACTCGGTGTCATGGGTGATCAGCACGTTGGGACTCCTCGCGCAGGGGGACTCCGGTACCCCGCGTCCACGGTTACCCCAGACCATACCGGCCCTTGCGGCATAAGGGCGGCGCCTTCGTTCGAAGGCCTGTACGGATTCCGGCGGAGTGTCCCGGTCTGGGTGTGGCCCGGGTGTCGGCGGCCCTGCCGAGCCTCTCGCCCCGCGGCCCGGGAGGAGCGGCCACGGCCCCCGGAAACGACGGTGGCGCCCGGCAGCGAGGCCGGCCACCCGTGACGGATGGCCGGCTCCGATGCCGGGCGCCTGCGGTGCTGTGGCCCCGCTCCGGTGGGAGCGGGCCGTTTCACCGGCCCCGAGACCGCGTGGTGCGCGGCTGAGTCCGCTGCCGTGCCCCCGAGTAGGACGGCAGCGGTGACGGCAGGAAGTACGGCCCCGCCGACAGCGGGGCTGGACCGCCTCCGGTCGGGGTCAGCTTTCGGCGAGGATGTGGGACAGCTCCCGGTCGAGGTCGAAGTGACGGTGTTCGGTGCCGGGGGGCACCGCGGCGTCCGTCCGCTTGAGGAACGACTCAAGCGCGCGGGCCGGGGCTTCCAGCAGGGCTTCTCCTTCCGGAGAGCTCAGGGCGATGCAGACCACCCCTTGCCCGTGGCTGCGCGACGGCCACACCCGGACGTCGCCGGTACCGGTGGGTCGGTGCAGCCCCTCCGCGAGGAGATCTCGGGCGAACACCCACTCCACGGTCTCGTCGGCGCCCGTGTGGAACGTGGCGTGCACGGCGTAGGGGTCGGCGGTGTCGTAGCGCAGGCCCGCGGGGACGGGCAGTGAGGACTCGCTGGACACGATGAGGCGCAGGTGCAGCTCGCAGCTGACCGTGGTGTTCATAAGCGCCATGGCCTTTCGCTCAGTGTGCGCTCGGGGAATCGCACGTCGGCGAACGGACCATCCCACCCCCAAGACCGATGTAAACCCCTCTGTCCCGATTCGGGCGCGAGTCGTACCCCTTACGGCGCATTGCGGAATCGCCCCGGAGTACCCGCCCGGGGCATTACCGGCGGTTCTTCTCGGTCGGATTCCGGTTCGGCGTGCAGGCGGTCCGTCGGAGTGCCGGGCGGGCCGGGAACAGGGGAGCGGGTGGTGCGGCCGGGCCCGACGAGTCGTGCGCGCGGGCGGGAGGGGCGGGACGGGTGGCGGGGAGGCCCCGGCCCCGGGCGTCGGGGCGGGGTCGCCGGCGGGCGGGGTGTTCGGAGCACCCTCCGGGATGCGGTAATGTTTTCCCTGCACCCGGGCGATTAGCTCAGCGGGAGAGCACTTCGTTCACACCGAAGGGGTCACTGGTTCGATCCCAGTATCGCCCACCGGAATGCATTGTGATATGTGAGGCCCAGTCGATTATCGGCTGGGCCTCACATGTATTTCCGGAAATCCATCCGAAGAGCCGGTATCGAATCCGGCTGAGGGCCAGTCATCTTCCGTGCGGAGCGCGAGTTCTGTGGGTGCGTCGGCCGTACCCCGGAAGAGCGAGTTGTACGACCGCCCCCGAATGGTGCTAGAGTTCTTCTCGTTGCCCGGGCGATTAGCTCAGCGGGAGAGCACTTCGTTCACACCGAAGGGGTCACTGGTTCGATCCCAGTATCGCCCACCCGGACAGCACGCAGGCCCTGACCAGGAAACCGGTCAGGGCCTGCGGCGCGTTCCGGGCCGTCGTGCCGGTGAAGGGCTATGCCGCCGCCCGGCACCCGTGCTCCGGCTCCAGCCGACGACCGCAGACGCACCGGGCCGGCCGCAGCGGCCACGACAGGTCCACCCGCTCCGGCGTTCCCGAGCGGTCGAACCAGGCCTGCAGCCCCCGGGCCTGCGCCGCGTGCCAGACCGCCTGCCGCAGGTGCAGCTCCGCCGCCGTCAGCCCGCCGAGCGCCGCCGGATAGCGGGCGCCTATGCGCCGGATCAACGACAGGGCCGCCGTCGCGTCCGCCGCCGCGTCGTGCGCCCCGGCGAGGTCCACCCCGTAGTGGGCGCACAGGTCGGTCAGCGTCCGCCGGCCCTTGCGGTAGCGGTCCACGTGCTTGTCCAGCACCCGCGGATCCAGTACCACCAGCCCCGCGCCGTCCAGCCCGGTGCTCAACGGCAGGCCGTGGTGGCGCCGCAACTCCCGGTCCAGCAGGGTCAGGTCGTAGGGGGCGTTCATCACCACCACCGGGCGGCCGGCCCGCGCCTGGGCCGCCAGCGCGCGGGTGACCTCGGCCACCACCGTGCGGGCCGGGCGCCCGTACGTGCGGACCTGGTCGTCGGTGATGCCGTGCACCGCCCGCGCCCCGTCCGGGATCGGCACTCCCGGATCGGCGAGCCAGGTGGTGGTCTGCGCCGGTGCGCCCGGGGTGAGTTGGACGACCAGGGCGGCGGAGACGATGCGGTCGGACTCCACGTCCACGCCGGTCGTCTCGGTGTCGAAGGAAGCGAGCGGGCCGGTGTACCAGTGCTGCTGCATGACTGCCCCTCAGGCGTGCGTTCCGCGCCCTGGTGATACCCGGTTCTGACGGTCGCTCAACCCGTTTGGCCCAGCTCCGACCGGGGATCCTGCCACTGGGCCGCTCGGCCCGGACGGGCCCGGAGCCGGGGGAGGCCACGGGGCGATGGCACTGACACAGCCGCAGCCCGACGGCGCGGCGACCACACTCAGGGGGAACCTCGCGGTCACCGCCTGCATGGAGACGCTGCAGGTCGGCTACCTGCACGCGGTCGCCGCGGCGGCTGGCTGCTCGCTCTCCCAGCCGTTCCCGGACAACGGCATCGACTGGCAGGTCAGCCACGGCTCCCGGGAGCACGACGTGGACGACGAGGTCACCATCAAGATCCAGCTCAAGGCGACCCAGCAGATCGCACCCGGTCCGGCCGGGCCGTTCTTCAGCTTCACCCTGGACAACGACCACCTGCGCAAGCTCGCCCGAGCCCGGGTCGCCGTCCCGCGGATCCTGGTCGTGATGCTGCTGCCGCGCCGGGTCGACCACTGGCTCCGGGCCCGCCCGGACGCCCTCGAACTGCGGCACTGCTGCTACTGGGTCAACCTGGCCGGCCACCCCGTCACCGGGAAGCGGCGCACCAACGTCCGGGTGCCCACCGACAAGGTCTTCGACGACCGCGCGCTCTGCGACATCATGGCCCGGGTCGGCGCGGGCGGCAGCCCGTGACCGCCCGGCCCCGGCAGCGAGGAAGCACGCCCATGACCCTGCCGAACGGACCGGAGGGCCGGGCCCTGCCCGACCCGGCCACGGTCGACCCCGCGGTGCTCGCCACCCTGCTCGCCCGGCACGGCTGGATCCGGCGCGGCGGCCCCGCCGCCCGGTACGGCCGCTGGACCCCGCCGGACGGCGAACCCGGCACCAGCCTCCTCCTCCCCACCGCCGACGGCTTCGACGACGCCGTCGACCTCCTCACCGACGCCGTCACCGCGCTCTCCCGCTCCCGCACCCCCTCCGCCCGCTCGATCCTCCTCGCCCTCGTCGTCCCCGGCGACGAACTCAACTGGCGCCGCGAACTGCCCGGCCCCGCCGACGCCACCCCCTGGGACGACGCCGAACGGCTCCAGCGGGCCGCGCGCTCGATGCTCGCCGCCGGGGCCAAGGCCGGCCGGACCACCGCCGGCTACTTCGGTGCCCGGCTGGACGGCCTCGCCGGGGAGTTCCTGGACCGCGTCCTCCTGGTCGAGCAGGGCGCCGTCGACCAGGGCGCCGCCCTCACCGCCTACACCCCCGCCCCCGAGGGCCGCACCGCCGTCACCACCCTGGTCCGCGCCCTGGAGGCGCTGCGCGACGCGGTCGACTACCGCCGGGTCAGCGGCGGGCCCGAGGCCTTCGAGAACGCCGTCCGCTCCGGGGTCAGCCGCGAACTCGTCCGGTCCGTCGAGGACCTCGTCCGCGGCGCGACCGCCGCCCGGCTCACCGTCGCCTGGTCGCCCGCCGCCGGCACCCCAGGCGGATTCGGCGACCGCCGGATCGAGCTCGACTTCTCCCCCGGGGACCTGCCCGCCCTCGCCGAGGCCGCCGAACTGCTGGAGCGGATCGAACCCGCCGTCGACGTCACCGTCGTCGGCGTGGTCGTCCGCCTCAAGCGCGCCGACCCCGCCGGACCGGGCTCGATACGGCTCCGGGTGCTCGGCGGCGCCGAGGTCCGCGAACTCAAGGTCGGACTGCCCGACCCCGACTACCGGCTCGCCGCCGAGGCCCACCTCACCGGCGTCCCGGTCCGGGTCTCCGGCCGCCTGGAACGCCGCGACGGCTTCCGCCGGCTGACCCGCCCGCACGGCCTGGAGCTGTGCGGTTGGGCGGACGACGACCGCGAGCGGCTGCTCAAGGGGCTCCAGGAGAGAGGGGAGAGGTCCTGAGTGCGCGGTGCGGCTGGTGCTCTCGGTACCATCGTCACGCGCAGCGCAGTGTTGCGTCCTCTGAATCCAGCACGTCAGGAGAGACCGGTGACGGACGTCCGGGTAATCATCAACCGCGAACCCGATCGGGAAGAGCGCGTGGTGACCACGGGCACTACGGCCGCCGAGCTCTTCGCCGACGACCGCTCGATCATCGCCGCCCGCGTCGGCGGCCAGCTCAAGGACCTCGCGTACGCCGTCCAGGACGGTGACGAGGTCGAGCCGGTCGCGATCAGCAGCAAGGACGGCCTGGACATCCTGCGCCACTCCACCGCGCACGTCATGGCCCAGGCCGTGCAGCAGCTCTACCCCGAGGCCAAGCTCGGCATCGGCCCGCCGGTCAAGGACGGCTTCTACTACGACTTCGACGTCGAGAAGCCCTTCCACCCCGATGACCTCAAGGCCATCGAGAAGCGGATGCAGGAGATCATCAAGCGCGGGCAGAAGTTCTCCCGCCGCGTGGTCACCGACGAGGCCGCCGCCGAGGAGCTGGCCGCCGAGCCGTACAAGCTGGAGCTGATCGGCCTCAAGGGCTCCGCCGCCACCGCCGGCGAGGGCGCCGACGTCGAGGTCGGCGCCGGCGAGCTCACCATCTACGACAACCTG
Organism: Kitasatospora sp. NPDC056076; assembly: GCF_042266305.1. Classification (NCBI taxonomy): domain Bacteria; kingdom Bacillati; phylum Actinomycetota; class Actinomycetes; order Kitasatosporales; family Streptomycetaceae; genus Kitasatospora; species Kitasatospora sp. NPDC056076. The sequence goes on along the minus strand of NZ_JBHJWG010000020.1, from coordinate 125,402 downwards.
GACGCCAAGAGCGGCGAGCAGTGCTGGGGCGACCTCTGCCGCGGCCCGCACCTGCCCAGCACCCGGCACATCCCGGCGTTCAAGCTGATGCGCAACGCCGCCGCGTACTGGCGCGGCAGCGAGAAGAACCCGATGCTGCAGCGCATCTACGGGACCGCCTGGCCGACCAAGGACGAGCTCAAGGCCCACCTCGACTTCCTCGTCGAGGCCGAGAAGCGCGACCACCGCAAGCTCGGCAACGAGCTCGACCTCTTCTCCATCCCCGAGGAGATCGGCTCCGGCCTCGCCGTCTTCCACCCCAAGGGCGGCATCATCCGCCGCGCGATGGAGGACTACTCGCGCAAGCGGCACGAGGAAGAGGGCTACGAGTTCGTCTACACCCCGCACGCCACCAAGGGGAAGCTCTTCGAGAAGAGCGGCCACCTCGACTGGTACGCGGACGGTATGTACCCGCCCATGCAGCTCGACGAGGGCGTGGACTACTACCTCAAGCCGATGAACTGCCCGATGCACAACCTGATCTTCGACGCGCGCGGCCGCTCGTACCGTGAACTGCCGCTGCGCCTCTTCGAGTTCGGGACGGTGTACCGCTACGAGAAGTCCGGCGTGGTGCACGGCCTGACCCGGGCCCGCGGCTTCACGCAGGACGACGCCCACATCTACTGCACCCGCGAGCAGATGGCGGAGGAGCTCGACTCCACGCTGACCTTCGTGCTCAACCTCCTCCGTGACTACGGTCTGACCGACTTCTACCTGGAGCTGTCGACCAAGGACCCGGTCAAGTTCGTCGGTTCGGACGAGGTCTGGGAGGAAGCCACCGCCGTCCTGGCGAGCGTGGCCGAGAAGCAGGGCCTGCCGCTGGTCCCGGACCCGGGCGGCGCGGCCTTCTACGGCCCGAAGATCTCGGTGCAGGCCAAGGATGCCATCGGCCGTACCTGGCAGATGTCGACCATCCAGCTGGACTTCAACCTGCCCGAGCGCTTCGACCTGGAGTACACCGCTGCGGACGGTTCGCGTCAGCGGCCGGTCATGATCCACCGTGCGCTGTTCGGCAGCATCGAGCGGTTCTTCGCGGTGCTGCTGGAGCACTACGCCGGTGCCATGCCGCCGTGGCTGGCCCCGGTCACCGTGACCGGCATCCCGATCACCGACGAGCACGTGCCGTACCTGCTGGAGGTCGCGGCCGAGCTCAAGAAGCACGGGATCCGGGTCGAGGTGGACACCTCGGACGACCGGATGCAGAAGAAGATCCGCAACGCCCAGAAGACCAAGGTCCCGTTCATGCTGATCGCGGGCAACGACGACGTCGAGGCGGGCGCGGTCTCCTTCCGCTACCGCAACGGCGAGCAGAAGAACGGCGTGCCGCTCGCGGACGCCGTGGCCGAGATCGTGGACGCGGTGAAGAACCGCATTCAGGTGTGACGCCGTCGTCGGACCGTTGACGCGCGGGGCAGGCTCTTCAAGAGTCTGCCCCGCGCGGCTTTGCAAGCACCCCCGGGCGAATATGCTGATCAGCATGACGACTGAGCCGGAACTGCAGCGGGGTGTCGGTGAGCCGGACGGCTTCCGCCGCCTGTGGACCCCCCATCGGATGGCGTACATCCAGGGTGAGAACAAGCCCACCGGCCCGGCTCCGGACGACGGTTGTCCGTTCTGCTCGATCCCGTCGCTGAGCGACGAGGAGGGGCTGGTCATCGCCCGGGGGAGCGCCGTGTTCGCGGTGCTGAACCTGTACCCCTACAACGGCGGGCACCTGATGGTGGTCCCGTACCGGCACGTGGCCGACTACACCGACCTGGACGAGGCGGAGACGGCCGAGCTGGCGGACTTCACCAAGAAGGCGATGACCGCGCTGCGCGCCGCCTCGGGGGCGCACGGGTTCAACATCGGGATGAACCAGGGCGCGGCGGCCGGGGCCGGGATCGCGGCGCACCTGCACCAGCACGTGGTGCCGCGCTGGGGCGGGGACACCAACTTCATGCCGGTGGTCGGCCACACCAAGGTGCTGCCGCAGCTGCTGGCGGACACCCGCAAGATGCTGGCCGAGGCCTGGCCGCAGGGCTGAGCCGGCCGGACGCGCGAAGAGGGGCCCGCCACCGGGGAGTTCGGTGGCGGGCCCCTCTTCACATGTCGCTCCCGGTCAGTCGGCGCTGAACTCGTCGACCTTGTACGGGCGGGGGCTCTGCGCCTCGGACTTGATGATCGAGGTGCGGGTCTTGAAGAAGCGGTCCGCGTCGAGGTCGTGCTCCTGGAGGAACTCCAGAGTGGCGGTGTGCACCGCGCTGAGCACCGGCACGGAGGCGTTCATGGCGTTGTCGACCATGGAGCGGTTGTTCCAGGCGGTGCCGACCCAGGAGTGCCGGAGTCCGAACGGCTCGGGCAGGCCGAGGCCGCCGCCGAGCCAGCCGAGCAGGCTGGGCATCTTGTGGAACGGTGCGCGGACGGCCTGGCGGACCACCTCGTCGTTGTCGATCAGGGGGAGCTTGACGGTGCGCTCCTCCCAGAACCGCACGGTCTTGGCGACCGACTTCTCCTTGTCCTTGGGCTTGTCGAAGAAGACGCCCTTGACCGGGCCGAGCGCGTAGCCGGCCACCGAGATGTTCAGCACGTTGGCGAGCAGGGTCACCGTGACGGTGAAGGTGATGATCAACTTGCCGTCGTGGGTGATGAACTGGGTGGCCAGGTAGTGCCGGGGGCCGCCGGAGAAGGTCTGCTTGTCGGCGAGGCTCTGCACGGCGAAGTCGCGCATCCGCTCGCCGTCCATGTCGGCGCCGCCGGGGCGGCTGATCTCGTCCGCGCCCTCGCCGATGTCGAAGACCGCCCACTGCTTGATGGCCACGTTGGGGATGCCGCTGTTGGCGACGTGGCTGACCCCGAGGCCCTTGAGGTGGGCGGAGATCCGGCGGACCAGGTCCCAGGGGTGGAAGGCCCGGAAGTCGGCGTGGCCCTCGGCGGGGTGCAGGGTGTCGGCCAGGCGCCACTCGCCCCAGCGGCGGCCGGCACCGAGGATGCCCTTGGGGCCGGCGTAGTGGTGGACGTTGGTCTCCTGCTCGGCGTCCAGCCGGCCGAGCTTGTCGCGCAGGTCGTTGGCCTTCTTGTCCAGGTCGTCGCGGGGGACGGCCTTGGCGACGGTGGCGGCGACGGCGCTGCCCTCGACCAGGGCCTGCCAGCGGGCGCGGAGGTCGGTGGCGGAGCGTTCGACGATCCGGCGGGCGAGGTACCAGCCGAGCACCGGGGCGAGCATGGTGATCCGCAGGTAGATGCCGAGGACGCCCGCCGCCGGCGGGAACAGCGCCAGGTAGCCGGCCAGGACGGCGACCGCGATCAGGGCGAGGGCGCCGTAGGTGTCGGCCCCCCGGGCGCTGTCCCGCTTGAGCCAGGCGCGCAGTTGGAAGGCGCCGAGCCAGATCAGGGTGCCGGGGAGGAAGAGCAGGCCGGTGACGACGGTGACGGTGCTGAGCTGCCGGTCGCGGGCGTGCCGGAGTTCCTCGGCGGCCAGGCAGTGCTCGACGACCTGGCGGGTGTCGACGCCGAAGGAGGGGACGAGGGGCTTGCGGTCGCCGCCGAGGGCGCGCGAGACCAGGGCCTTGCTGAAGGCCTCGCCGAGGTTGGGGCGGAAGAGCGCGAAGCGGCCCTTCTTCTCCTTGGCGTCGGTGACGTCGGTGACGAACTTGCCGATCTCGCCGTCGCGGTAGGCGGCGGAGGAGAGCGCCTGGGTGACGGCCGTCTGCGGGCCGGTGTCGGTCCGGGGTATCTGCGCACCCGGGGTCATGTCGAGTGTGGCCACGGTGGCGTCTGCTCCTCCCCTTGTCAGCGGCAGGTTACCGTGCCGTGGCACCCCTGCGCGGATGATCGTCTGAACTACCGTCACGAAGCGGTGCGTTCCGGCCGCACCGGGGCCTGAGGGGCATGATGCCCAGCTTCGGCCGGGTCGATACCCGCCCGGGCCGACGGCGTGAGGGTGGAGGAGGATGGAGGTGAAGGCGATGAAGGGGGTTGTCGTGGTGAAGGATCCGGTACTGGTCTTCGACGGGGACTGCGCGTTCTGTTCGTCCTGCGTGCGCTGGGGGGAGCGGTACCTGCGGCAGACGCTGGCCTCGGGTGGCTGGGAGGCGGTGCCGTTCCAGTTCGCGGACCTGGCGGAGCTGGACACGGTGGCGGGCGGCCGCGGTGAGGTGGCGGCCGAGCGGGCCGAGCGCGAGGTGCTGTGGGTGACGCCGGCCGGCCGGGTGTACGGGGGCGCGCAGGCGGTGGCGCGGCTGCTGCTGCGCACCGGGGGCGCGTGGGCGTACCTGGGCGCGCTGTTGACCTTGGCGCCGGTGCGGCCGGTGGCGGGTGCGGTGTACCGCTGGGTGTCGCGGAACCGGCACCGGATGCCGGGGGGTACGGCGGCGTGCGCGCTGCCGAACCGGAAGCCGGCTCAGTCGGTGTAGCGCCCGGCCAGGGCGGCGGGCATGGGTTCGTGGCGCAGGTAGGCGCGGGAGAACTCGGCGGTGCCGTGGGTGAGGGAGCGCAGGTCGACCGGGTAGCGGACGAGTTCGAGTTCGGGGACCTCCGCGCGCAGCAGGGTCAGCCCCTGGCCGCCGGTTTCGGTGCCGAGGACGCGGCCGCGGCGTGCGGAGAGGTCGCCGAGGACGGCGCCGAGGTACTCGTCGGGCAGCAGGACGCTGACGGCGGCGACGGGTTCGAGCAGACGGATGACGGCGTGTTCGGCGGCGTCGCGCAGGGCGAGGGCGGCGGCGTTCTGGAAGGAGGCGTCGGAGGAGTCGACGGAGTGCGCCTTGCCGTCGGTGAGGGTGACCCGGACGTCGACGAGCGGGAAGCCGGTGGCGACGCCCTTGGCGAGCTGGGCGCGGACGCCCTTCTCGACGGAGGGGATGAAGTGCTTGGGGACGGCGCCGCCGACGACGTGTTCCTGGAACTCGAAGCCGGAGCCGGCCGGGAGGGGTTCGACCTCCAGGTCGCAGATGGCGTACTGGCCGTGGCCGCCGGACTGTTTGACGAGGCGTCCGTGGCCGGCGGCGGCGGTGCCGAAGGTCTCGCGCAGGGCGACCTTGGGTTCGACGGTGTCGACGTGGACGCCGTGGCGGGTGCGCAGCCGGTCGAGGACGACCTCGGCGTGGGCTTCGCCGGTGCACCAGAGGACGAGCTGGTGGGTGTCGGGGTTCTGTTCGAGCCGTAGGGCCGGGTCCTCGGCGGTGAGCCGGGTGAGGGCCTGGGAGAGCTTGTCGTCGTCGGCCTTGCTGTGGGCTTCGACGGCGATCGGGAGCAGGGGTTCGGGGAGGGTCCAGCCGTCGAGTTCGACGGGGTGGCCGGGGTCGTGGACGGTGTCGCCGGCCCGGGCGGTGGTGAGTTTGGCGGCGCAGACGAGGTCTCCGGCGACGGCGTGCGGGACGGGGCGCTGGAGTTTGCCGAAGGGGCTGGTGAGGCCGGTGACGCGTTCGTCGCCGTTCTGGTCGGCGGTGTGGGCGGGGCCGACGAGGTGGATCCGGCTGTCGGGGCGCAGGGTGCCGGCGTAGACGCGCAGCAGGCTGATCCGGCCGACGTAGGCGTCGCCGGTGACGCGGACGACCTGGGCGGCGAGCGGGGCGTCGGGGTCGCAGGCGGGGGCGGGGCGGGTGCGTTCGGTGGGGTTCGGGAAGGCGTGGGTGATCAGGTCGAGGAGTTCGGTGGCGCCGAGGCCGTTGTCGCTGGTGGGGACGGCGGGGTGGAGGGTGCAGTCGAGGACTTCGCGGCGCAGTCCGGCTTCGAGGGAGTCGGTGTCGAGGGGGTCGCCGGAGAGGTAGCGCTCCATGAGGGTGTCGTCCTGGCCGGAGATGGCTTCGACGAGGCTGTCGTGGGCGGGGCCGGTGTCGGGGAGGGGGTCGGCGTCGCCGTAGGTGTCGCCGGTGAGGAGGTCGACGCTGCCGTCGGGGTGTCCGTCGTGGAGGACGGGCAGGAAGAGCGGGCGCAGGGTGTCCGGGCCGAGCTCGAAGGCGTCGTGGCAGCTGGTGAGGATGTCGTCGAAGCCGGTGCGGGCGAGGTCGAGTTTGGCGACGGCGATGGCCCGGGGGATGCCCTCGGCGGCGCACTCGCGCCAGAGGGCGCGGGTGGGGGCGGTGACCGGGTCGGTGGCGGAGACGACGAAGACGGCGGCGTCGGCGGCGTGCAGGGCGGCGCGCAGGTCGGCGGCGAAGTCGGGGTGGCCGGGCGGGTCGATCAGGTTGATCTTGACGCCCTTCCATTCGAGGGGGAGCAGCGAGAGCTGGACGGAGCGCTGCTGCTGGTGCTCGATGTCCTCGTGGTCGGAGACGGTGGTGCCGTCGGCGACGCGGCCGGGGCGGGCGGTGGCGCCGGCGGCGAGGGCGAGGGATTCGGCGAGGGTGGTCTTGCCCACACCGCTGGAGCCGACGAGGACGACGTTGCGCAGGTCCGTGGGGCCGGTGACGGCGGGTGCCTGGCCGGCTCGTGCGGTGCTGCGGTCGGGCATCGGGGTCTCCTCCCGTGGCGCCGAGGCTGTCCTTGGCAGTTTAGGCGTGCCGCCCGGATCAGGCCGGATGAGGCTGCGGCGTTGGGGTGCGTGCATCGCAAGGCGGAGGAGGGAGTCCATGCGGAGCATCGGCGACCGACGACAACGCGGCGAGGTGCGTGCCCCGGCGTCGTAGCCCCGGGATGATCCGGGCGGCACGCCTGTGGTCGGGTGTCGTTCCGGCGCGTGTCGTGCTGGGCCCTGGTGGCCGGGGGCCGTCCGGCGGTGCGTGCGTCGGAGCGTGTCCCGGGCGTGGCTACGATGGGTGCGTCGGGCGGGCTCATTCGTCCGGCCGTCTGCCGCGTGTGTTGCGCCAGGCGGGTACCCGGGAGAATCGGAGCGGCTGGGAAGGCCATGCTCAACAAATACGCGCGTGCCTTCTTCACACGTGTTCTGACCCCTTTCGCCGCGTTCCTGATCCGGCTGGGCGTGAGTCCGGACGCCGTGACGCTGATCGGTACGGCCGGTTCGGTGGCCGGTGCGCTGGTGTTCTTCCCGCGCGGGGAGTTCTTCTGGGGCACCATCACGATCACGCTGTTCATCTTCTCGGACCTGGTGGACGGGAACATGGCCCGCCAGCTGGGCCGGACCAGCAAGTGGGGCGCTTTCCTGGACTCCACGCTGGACCGGGTCGCGGACGCGGCGATCTTCGGCGGTCTGGCCATGTGGTACGCGGGCAAGGGCGACGACAACCTGCTCTGCGCGGTGGCGATCTTCTGCCTGGCCAGTGGCCTGGTGGTGTCGTACACGAAGGCGCGGGCGGAGAGCCAGGGCCTGCCGTGCGACGTGTCGGGGCTGGTGGAACGGGCCGAGCGGCTGGTGATCAGCCTGGTGGCGGCCGGGGTGGCCGGTCTGCACGTGTTCGGGGTGCCGTACGTGGAGTGGCTGCTGCCGGTGGCGCTGTGGCTGGTGGCGGCGGGCAGTCTGGTGACGGTGGTCCAGCGGGTGCTGACCGTGCGCCGTGAGGCGTTCGAGGCCGACCGAGCGGCGGCCGGGAGCTGATGGGGGGCGTCCTGCGGTGACGGACCGACTGGTGTACTGGGCGTACGCGCTGGGCTGGGCGGTGTTGAAGCACCTGCCGGAGCCGGTGGCGCGGTGGCTGTTCGACCGGCTGGCGGACTACGCCTGGCGTCGTCGCGGGCCGCGGGTGCGGCAGCTGGAGGCGAACCTGCGCCGGGTGCGTCCGGCCCTGCACGAGGCGGCGCTGCGGCGGTTGTCGCGGGCCGGGATGCGTTCCTACCTGCGGTACTGGATGGAGTCCTTCCGGCTGCCGGTGTGGAGCCGGGAGCGGGTCCTGCGCGACGTCCAGGTGGGCGGCTACGAGCGCATAAGGGAGGCGCTGGACTCCGGGCGGGGTGTCGTGGTGGCGCTGCCGCACATGGGCAACTGGGACTTGGCGGGCACCTGGATAGCGCAGCTGGGCCACCCGTTCACGACGGTCGCGGAGCGGTTGAAGCCGGAGCGGCTGTTCGACCGGTTCGTGGAGTTCCGGGAGGGCCAGGGCATGGAGGTCCTGGCGCTGTCCGGCGGCGGAGCGAACGTGATCGGCACGCTGGCGCGGCGGCTGCGCGCGGGCAAGCTGGTCTGCCTGGTGGGCGACCGGGACCTCTCGGAGGCCGGTATCGAGGTGTCCTTCTTCGGTGAGGTGACCCGGATGCCGGCCGGGCCGGCGGCGCTGGCCCAGCGCACCGGCGCGGCGCTGCTGCCGGCGACGCTGTGGTACGACGGTCCGGTGCTGCGGGGGATGATCCACCCCGAGGTGCCGGTCCCGGAGGAGGGCGACCGCAAGGCGCGGACGCTGGCGATGACCCAGGCGATCGCGGACGTGTGGCAGCAGGGCATCAGCGAGCACCCGCAGGACTGGCACATGCTGCAGAAGTTCTGGCCGGCCGACCTGCCGGCCCGTGAGACGGTGGGGGGCGGGTCCGCGGCCGGGCGCGCCGACGCGGCGAAGGAGCCCGCCGCCGGGGCCTCCGGCGCCTGAGCCCGGCTGCCCGTCCGACCCTGCCCGAAGGAGCTTGAGGAACCCGTGAAGATCGGCATCGTCTGCCCGTACGACTGGGACGTCCCCGGTGGGGTGCAGTTCCACATCCGGGACCTCGCCGAGCACCTGATCGGTCTGGGGCACGAGGTGTCGGTGCTGGCGCCGGCCGAGGACGACGAGGCGCTGCCGCCGTACGTGGTCTCGGCGGGGCGGGCGGTGGCGGTGCCGTACAACGGGTCGGTGGCCCGGCTGAGCTTCGGCATCCTGTCGGCGGCCCGGGTGCGGCGGTGGCTGCGCGAGGGGCGTTTCGACATCCTGCACGTGCACGAGCCGGCCTCGCCGAGCCTGTCGATGCTGGCGGCCTGGTCGGCGACCGGGCCGATGGTGGGCACCTTCCACACCTCGAACCCGCGCTCGCGGGCGATGATCGCGGCCTCGCCGATCCTGCAGCCGGGGCTGGAGAAGATGCGGGCCCGGATCGCGGTGTCGGAGTACGCCCGGCGGACCCTGGTGGAGCACCTGGGCGGGGACGCGGTGGTGATCCCCAACGGGGTGGACGTGGAGTTCTTCGCGGAGGCCGAGGCGGACGAGCGGTGGACGGGCGGTGCGGCGGCGGGGGAGCCGGGCACGATCGGCTTCATCGGCCGGATCAACGAGCCGCGCAAGGGCCTGCCGACGCTGCTGGCGGCGCTGCCGCGGATCCTGGCGGAGCGGCCGGGGGTGCGGCTGCTGGTCGCGGGCAAGGGCGACGAGGAGGAGGCGGTGGCCGGCCTGGCGCCCGAGGTGCGCGCGCAGGTGGAGTTCCTGGGCATGGTCTCGGACCGGGAGAAGGCCCGGCTGCTGCGCAGCGTGGACCTGTACGTGGCGCCGAACACGGGTGGCGAGAGCTTCGGGATCATCCTGGTCGAGGCGATGTCGGCGGGTGCCCCGGTGCTGGCCAGCGACCTGGACGCGTTCAAGCAGGTGCTGGACGGCGGGGACGCCGGGGAGCTGTTCCCGGTGGAGGACGCGGACGCGCTGGCCCGTACGGCGCTGCGGCTGCTGGGGGATCCGGGGCGGCTGGAGGAGCTGCGCAAGGCGGCTTCGCGGCACGTGCGGCGGTTCGACTGGTCGACGGTCGGCGCGGACATCCTTGCGGTGTACGAGACGGTGACGGCCGGCGCCGCGGCGGTGGTCGAGGAGGACGAGCGCAGCGCCCCGAGCCGAAGGACGCGCCGGTGACGGGAGCGGGGGCGCGGGCGGTTCGGTCCGGCCCGGGGCCGACGGCCGGGGCTTGCGTGGCGCCCGGTGCCGGTGGGGTTAGGGTCGGGCCGACCGCACCACTGTGACCCCTGGGGGAAACGATGCCGCAGATCTCCGTCGACTACTCGTCCAGCCTGGCCGGGGCCTTCGAGCGCCGGGCGCTGGGCCTGGCGATCAACCGGCTGGCGGAGGAGACGATCGACGCCAAGCCGGGGTCCTGCAAGACGGTGTTCCGGCCGAGCGAGGACCTGGTGGTGGGCTCCGACGGGTCGGTGGGCGACGCCGGGGTGGACGCCCAGGTGTACGTCGAGTTCCAGGTGTTCCCGGGCCGTACGCCGGAGGCGAAGGCGGCGCTGAGCGAGGGTGTGGTGGCGCTGCTGGCGCAGCACGTGCGGCCGGCGCCGGGGACGCGGCTGTTCACCGCGGTGAACGTCGAGGACATCGACCGGGAGAGCTACCGCAGCGGCGTCGTGCAGGGCTGACGTCGGGCGGGGCGGCCGGTGACACCCGGTAACGTAGCGGTCCGTGACTACCTGGATCTGGGCCGGCGTGGCCGTGGTGCTGTTCGGCATGTACCTGAGTTGGACGGCCGGCCGTCTGGACCGGCTGCACGCCCGGATCGACGCCGCGCGGGCGGCGCTGGACGCGCAGCTGGTCCGGCGGGCCTCGGTGGCGATGGAGCTGGCGACGTCCTCGTTGCTGGACCCGGCGGCCTCGCTGCTGCTGCTGGACGCGGCGCACGCGGCCCGGCAGGCCGAGGACGAGCACCGCGAGGTGGCGGAGAGTCAGTTGAGCCTGGCGCTGCGGGCGGTGTTCGAGGAGTCGGAGCAGGTGGCGGCGCTGGTCGCGGAGCCGGGCGGCGACGAGGCGGTTCGTGATCTGACGGCCGCGGTGCGGCGGGTGCCGATGGCCCGCCGCTTCCACAACGACGCGGTGCGGGCGGCGCGGGCGGTGCGGGAGCACCGGCTGGTGCGGTACTTCCGCTTGGCGGGCAAGGCGCCGTTCCCGATGGCCTTCGAGATGGACGACGCCCCGCCGCCCGCCCTTACGCCCGAGGGAGCGCCTGCTTAGGCTGTCCTCGGATACGGCCCGTTTGTCGCATCCCGTCGTCCGGGCTGGACTTGGTGGCGCATGGTTGGGCCACCTGATCTGCCTACCATAGGGCGATAGCACTGGTTAATCTTCGAGTGAGGTCTCACGTGTCCACCACCCCCACCACCGCAGACCAGCCGCAGATCGGTACCGCCCGGGTCAAGCGCGGCATGGCCGAGCAGCTCAAGGGCGGTGTGATCATGGATGTGGTCAACGCCGAGCAGGCGAAGATCGCCGAGGACGCCGGCGCGGTGGCCGTCATGGCGCTGGAGCGGGTTCCGGCCGACATCCGCAAGGACGGCGGCGTGGCCCGCATGTCCGACCCGAACATGATCGAGGAGATCATCGAGGCGGTCTCCATCCCGGTGATGGCCAAGTCCCGCATCGGGCACTTCGTGGAGGCCCAGGTCCTGCAGTCGCTGGGTGTCGACTACATCGACGAGTCCGAGGTGCTGACCCCGGCCGACGAGGTCAACCACTCCGACAAGTTCGCCTTCACCACCCCCTTCGTCTGCGGCGCCACCAACCTGGGCGAGGCCCTGCGCCGCATCGCCGAGGGTGCGGCCATGATCCGCTCGAAGGGCGAGGCCGGCACCGGCAACGTCGTCGAGGCCGTCCGCCACCTGCGCCAGATCAAGAACGAGATCGGCCAGCTGCGGGCGCTGGACCACAACGAGCTGTACGCCGCCGCCAAGGAGCTGCGCGCCCCGTACGAGCTGGTCAAGGAGGTCGCCGAGCTCGGCAAGCTGCCGGTCGTGCTGTTCTCCGCCGGTGGCGTGGCCACCCCGGCCGACGCCGCGCTGATGCGCCAGCTGGGCGCCGAGGGCGTCTTCGTCGGCTCCGGCATCTTCAAGTCGGGCGACCCGGCCAAGCGTGCCGCCGCCATCGTGAAGGCCACCACCTTCTTCGACGACCCGAAGATCATCGCGGACGCCTCCCGCAACCTGGGCGAGGCCATGGTCGGCATCAACTGCGACACCCTGCCGGAGACCGAGCGCTACGCCAACCGCGGCTGGTAGTCACTCCGCCCTTCGCCCGGCCCGCCGCAGCGCTTCGGTGTGCGGCGGGCCGCGCCGCGTCCTTCCGTAGTAACGATCGATAGAGGTTGAAGACCGTGAGCACTCCAGTCATCGGCGTCCTCGCCCTCCAGGGCGACGTCCGCGAGCACCTGGTGGCGCTGGCCGAGGCCGACGCGCTGGCCCGTCCGGTGCGCCGCGCCGAGGAGCTGGCCGAGGTCGACGCACTGGTGATCCCCGGCGGGGAGTCCACCACCATGTCCAAGCTGGCCCTGCTGTTCGGGGTGATGGACCCGCTGCGCGCGCGGGTCGCGGCCGGCATGCCGGTGTACGGCACCTGCGCGGGCATGATCATGCTGGCCGACAAGATCCTCGACGGCCGGGAGGACCAGGAGAGCGTCGGCGGCATCGACATGACGGTGCGCCGCAACGCCTTCGGCCGGCAGAACGAGTCCTTCGAGTCCGGCCTCGCCTTCAAGGGCCTGGAGGAGGAGCCGGTGCACGGCGTCTTCATCCGCGCCCCCTGGGTCGAGGCGGTCGGCGCGGGCGTCGAGGTGCTGGCCGAGCTGCCCGGTGCGGACGGTCCGGAGAGCCGGATCGTGGCCGTGCGCCAGGGCAACCTGCTGGCCACCTCGTTCCACCCGGAGCTCACCGGCGACCACCGCGTGCACGCCTACTTCGTGAAGATGGTCGAGGAGCACCTCGCCGCCCGGTAGGGCTCCGGTAGCCGTGTGCGCCTTACCCGTGACGACACCGGTAAGATCTCTCCTGTTTCATTTCCCTTTGGCGACGTAAAGGAGCTGGCGATGTCCGGCCACTCTAAGTGGGCTACCACCAAGCACAAGAAGGCCGTGATCGACGCCAAGCGCGGCAAGCTCTTCGCCAAGATGATCAAGAACATCGAGGTGGCGGCGCGCACGGGCGGTCCCGACCCGGCGGGTAACCCGACCCTCTACGACGCCATCCAGAAGGCGAAGAAGAACTCGGTCCCGATCGACAACATCAACCGCGCCGTCAAGCGCGGTGGCGGTCTGGAGGCCGGCGGCGCCGACTACCAGACCATCATGTACGAGGGCTACGGTCCGAACGGTGTCGCCGTCCTGATCGAGTGCCTCACCGACAACCGCAACCGTGCGGCCTCCGACGTGCGCGTCGCGATGACCCGCAACGGCGGCTCGATGGCCGACCCGGGCTCGGTGTCGTACCTGTTCAACCGCAAGGGCGTCGTGATCGTCCCCAAGGCGGACGGCGTGGACGAGGACAAGCTGTTCGAGGTCGTCCTCGACCAGGAGCCGGAGGAGATCAACGACCTCGGCGAGTCCTTCGAGATCGTCTCCGAGGCCTCCAAGATGGTCGCCGTGCGCACCGCGCTGGTGGACGCCGGTGTCGACTACGACTCGGCCGAGGCCAACTTCCTCCCGAGCATGCAGGTCGAGCTGGACGTCGACGGCGCCCGCAAGATCTTCAAGCTGATCGACGCGCTGGAGGACAGCGACGACGTGCAGAACGTCTTCGCCAACTTCGACATCTCCGACGAGGTCGGCGCGCAGCTCGACTCCGAGTGACACGGCGTCGTCCGTGCCACGGTGAGTGATCGTTCTCACGGCCCGGCCCGGTGGTCCCAGGACCGCCGGGCCGGTGTCGTCGGCGGGGTTGTCGGACCCGGGCGGTAGCCTTCGCGAAGGCCGCTCGCCGTGAGCGGCGGATCGGCGAGGGACGGGGCGTGGCGTGCGGGTGCTGGGTGTTGACCCGGGGCTGACCAGGTGCGGGGTCGGCGTGGTCGAGGGCATGCCGGGCCGGCCGTTGCGGATGGCCGGGGTGGGCGTGGTGCGCACGCCGGCCGACGCCGAGATCGGGCAGCGACTGCTGCTGGTGGAACAGGGGCTGGAGAGCTGGCTGGACGAGCACCGGCCCGACCTGGTCGCGGTCGAGCGGGTCTTCGCCCAGCACAACGTCCGCACCGTGATGGGCACGGCCCAGGCGAGCGCGGTCGCGATGCTCTGCGCCACCCGGCGCGGCATCCCGGTCACCCTGCACACCCCCAGTGAGGTCAAGGCCGCCGTCACCGGCTCAGGCCGGGCCGACAAGGCCCAGGTCACGGCCATGGTGCAGCGCCTGCTGCGGCTGGACGCGCCGCCCAAGCCCGCGGACGCGGCCGACGCGCTGGCGCTGGCGATCTGCCACATCTGGCGCGGCGGGACGACCAACCGGCTGCAGGCCGCGGCCCAGGCCGCGGCCGAGGCCGCCCGCTCCGGGCCCGCCCGGGGCCCCTTCTCCGTGAAAGGCAGTAGTCGGTGATCGCCTTCGTGCAAGGACCGGTGGCGGCCATCGCCTCCGGCATCGCGGTGGTCGAGGTCGGTGGGGTCGGCATGGCCGTCCAGTGCACCCCGAACACCCTGGCCGGCCTGCGGCTCGGTGAGCCCGCCCGGCTGGCCACCTCGTTGGTGGTCCGCGAGGACTCGCTGACCCTGTTCGGCTTCGCCGACGACGACGAGCGGGCCGTGTTCGAGATCCTCCAGGCCGCGCCGGGCGTGGGCCCCAAGCTGGCCCAGGCGATCCTGGGCGTGCACAGCCCCGACGCGCTGCGCGCCGCGGTGGCGGGCGGGGACGAGAAGGCGCTGGTCGCGGTGCCGGGCATCGGCAAGGCGAAGGCGGCCAAGCTGCTGCTGGAGTACAAGGACAAGCTGGGCGCCCCGCACGGCGCGGTGCCCGCGCAGAAGCCGATCGCCACCGGCCCCGCGCCGTGGACCGAGCAGCTGCACTCCGCGCTGACCGGTCTCGGCTACGCCCCGCGCGAGGCGGACGACGCGGTCGCCGCCGTCACCCCGGAGGCGGAGGCCCAGCAGTCGCCGGACGTCGGCGCCCTGCTGCGGCTGGCCCTGCGCGGCCTCAACCGCGCCCGCTGAACCCAGCCGACGACCTGTCCGTCCGTCGACACCGACACCGCAGACCCTGGAGCCCGCGAGGATGTACGACTCGGAACCCGCCGACCGGCTGGTGACCGCCGCCGCCGACGGCGAGGACCAGGCGGTCGAGGCCGCGCTGCGCCCCAAGCTGCTGGACGAGTTCATCGGCCAGGAGCGGGTGCGCGAGCAGCTGTCCCTGGTGCTCCAGGCGGCCCGCCAGCGCGGGAGCGCGCCGGACCACGTGCTGCTGAGCGGCCCGCCCGGACTGGGCAAGACCACCCTCTCCATGATCATCGCCGCCGAGCTGGGCGCCCCGATCCGGATCACCTCCGGCCCGGCCATCCAGCACGCGGGGGACCTCGCGGCGATCCTCTCCTCGCTCACCGAGGGCGAGGTGCTCTTCCTCGACGAGATCCACCGGATGTCCCGGCCGGCCGAGGAGATGCTCTACATGGCGATGGAGGACTTCCGGGTCGACGTGATCGTCGGCAAGGGCCCGGGCGCCACCGCCATCCCGCTGGAGCTGCCGCCCTTCACCCTGGTCGGCGCCACCACCCGGGCCGGGCTGCTGCCGCCGCCGCTGCGCGACCGCTTCGGCTTCACCGGGCACATGGAGTTCTACGCCCCGGCCGAGCTCCAACGGGTGGTGCACCGCTCGGCCACGCTGCTGGACGTCGAGATAGACCCGGCCGGCGCGGCCGAGATCGCCGGGCGCTCGCGCGGCACCCCGCGCATCGCCAACCGGCTGCTGCGCCGGGTCCGCGACTACGCCCAGGTCCGGCACGACGGCGTGGTCACCCCCGCGATCGCCGCCCGGGCGCTGGACGTCTACGAGGTGGACGCCCGCGGCCTGGACCGGCTGGACCGCGCGGTGCTGAGCGCGCTGCTGCGGCTGTTCGGCGGCGGCCCGGTCGGCCTGTCGACCCTCGCCGTCGCGGTGGGGGAGGAGGCCGAGACGGTCGAGGAGGTGGCCGAGCCGTTCCTGGTCCGCGAGGGCCTGCTCGCCCGCACCCCGCGCGGCCGGATCGCCACCGCCGCGGCCTGGCAGCACCTGGGCCTGACCCCGCCGGTCCAGACCACGCGGGGCAGCGTGCCGCCCCAGCCGGAGCTGTTCCGGCCGGACGGAAGTTGACCGCTCTCGGCCGAACGGGTGAGACCCGGCCGTCGGTTCCCGCCCCCGCCCGGCGCTGTGCCCCGGGGAGGAGACGGGGGCGAACTCCCGGGAATCCGTGCAGGCGGAGGGTCGCCACTTTCGGCGGCAGGATGCGATGCTTGGCGTTGTCCGATCAGTTCGGGGTCGCCTAGACTCCGCCGGACCGCCCCTCTCACCTGACGGGCCGACCCATACCACACAGGCCGCCGGCCGGCGGCCCGTAAAGGACCCTGGCTGCAGTGAACCTCATCATCCTTCTCCTCCCGATCATCGCGATCGTGCTCATGTTCCGGTCGCAGAAGAAGCGCCAGCAGCAGCAGCAGAGCATGCAGACCTCGCTGGAGCCCGGGGCGGGAGTGCGCACCATCGGCGGCCTGTACGCCCAGGTGAAGGCGGTCAACGACGAGACCGTCGAGCTGGAGATCGCGCCCGGCGTGGTCACCCACTTCACCAAGAGCGCCATCGCGGCCGTCCTGGACCCCCAGGAGTACGACGCGATCATCAACGGTCGCCCCGCCGACGACGAGCTGTCCGAGCCGGAGGCCGAGGACACCGACGCCGCGCCGGTCGAGGACAAGCCGCTGACGCTCACCAAGGACAGCGCCGAGAAGGGCGATGTCAAGGGGGATGTCGAGGGCGGGGCTCCCGCGAGCAAGTAGTACGGCCGGGCAACCCGCCCGGTCGCGCGGCGCAGTGCCGCGAGCCCACAGGACCTCAGGGCCGCAGACCCGCCATGCCCCCGTCCCGCCACGAGCCGGACGGGGGTCCGGTCGGCGACGTGGCATGGACAGGGAGAAACGAGCAAGGTGGCAACACCCAAGTCGCGCCCGCGCGACGGCTACCCAGGGCGGGCGCTGGCCCTCATCCTGGTCGTCACCGTCGGACTGGTCGCCCTCATGTTCGGGACGGGCAACACCAAGCCCCGGCTCGGTATCGACCTCGCAGGCGGCACCAGCATCACGCTGACCGCGAAGTCGAAGGATCCCAAGGCGATCACCAAGGCGAACATGGACATCGCCGTCGGGATCATGGAGCGCCGCGTCAACGGGATGGGTGTCTCCGAGGCGGAGGTCCAGACCCAGGGCTCGGACACGATCATCGTGAACATCCCCAAGGGCGGCGACAAGCAGAACGCGGCGGACCAGGTCGGTACCACCGCCCAGCTGTTCTTCCGTCCGGTCCTGGCGGTCGCGCCGAGCGGCTTCACGCCGCCCGCGCCGCCCACCGGCACCCCGTCCGCGGGCGCCTCGGGCACCCCGAGCGCCGCCCCGTCGGGCAGCGCGACGCCCACGGCCGGCGCGAGCGGCTCCGCGAGCCACGCTCCCACCCCGTCCGCCAGCGCGAGCGCCACCAAGCAGGGCCGCTCCGTCGGTGAGGCCCTGGCCGCCGAGGGCTCCACCCCGAGCCCCGCCGCCACCGGCGTCAGCGGCACCCCGTCCGCCCCCGCCACCGGGTCGGCCGCCCCGAGCGCCCAGGCCACCCAGCCGAGCGCCGCCGACGTGAGCGCGGCGATGACCCAGGGCACCGTGCCGCCGGAGCTGGCCACCGCGTTCGCCAACCTCGACTGCACCAAGCCGGAGCAGCGCTCGACCCAGACCGGCGCCGTGGACAAGGCCGTCGTCGCCTGCTCGCAGAAGCCCGTCAAGGGCGGCTACTACGAGAAGCTGGCGCTCGGCCCCGTCGCGGTCAAGGGCTCGGACGTCTCCAAGGCCCAGCCCAGCCTCGACACCCAGACGGGTGCCGGCTGGCAGGTCCAGCTGCAGTTCAACGGCACCGGCACCGACGCCTTCACCAAGGTCACCGGCCAGCTCGCCTCCCAGACCCCGCCGAACAACCAGTTCGCGATCGTGCTGGACAACGAGGTCGTCTCGCACCCGCAGGTCAACGGCCCGATCCCCGGCGGCAGCGCCGTGATCACCGGCCAGTTCAGCCAGCCCGAGGCGCAGGACCTCTCCAACGTGCTGAGCTACGGCGCCCTGCCGCTGGAGTTCAGCAAGGGCGACGTCACCACCGTCTCCCCGGCGCTCGGCAGCGACCAGCTCAAGGCGGGTCTGATCGCCGGCGCGATCGGCATGCTGCTGGTGGTCGCCTACTCGCTGATCTACTACCGCGGCCTCGGCCTGGTCTCGATCGCCGGTCTGCTCGTCTCGGCGGCCCTGACCTACTCGATCATGAGCCTGCTCGGCGGCGGGATCGGCTTCGCGCTGAACCTGCCCGCGGTCTGCGGCGCGATCGTCGCGATCGGTATCACCGCAGACTCCTTCATCGTGTACTTCGAGCGCATCCGCGACGAGGTCCGCGACGGCGCCCCGCTGCGCCCGGCCGTCCAGCGGGCCTGGCCGCGGGCCCGACGCACCATCCTGGTCTCGGACTTCGTCTCCTTCCTCTGTGCCGCGGTGCTCTACGTGGTCTCGGTCGGCAAGGTCCAGGGCTTCGCGTTCACCCTGGGTCTGACCACCGCGCTGGACGTCGTGGTGATCTTCCTCTTCACCAAGCCGATGATCACGCTGCTGGCCCGGCGGAAGTTCTTCTCCGACGGCCACCCGTGGTCCGGCCTGGACCCGAAGCGGCTGGGCGCCCGCCCGCCGCTGCGCAGCACCCGTCGCCGTAACTCCTCCTCTGCCGCCGTGAAGGAGGCCTGACACCGTGTCGCGCTTCTCCAATCTGGGCCACCGGCTCTACCAGGGCGAGGTCAGCTTCGACTTCGTCGGGCGCCGCAAGCTCTGGTACTCGATCTCCGGCGTGATCGTGCTGATCGCGGCGATCGGCCTGGCGATGGGCCTGCACCTGGGCATCGAGTTCAAGGGCGGCTCGGTCTACACCGTGACCAAGCCGGGCCTGTCGGTCTCCCAGGCCCAGGACACCGCCGACGGGATCGTCTCCTCGCACCCGCTGGTGCAGTCGACGGACAGCAACAAGATCCGCATCCAGGTCAGCAGCGACGAGACGAAGAGCTCGGACGAGATCCGTTCGCAGCTCTCGCAGAAGCTCGGCGTGCCGCTGGACACCGTCGAGGCCCAGGTGATCGGCCCCAGCTGGGGCAAGCAGATCTCCAACAAGGCGCTCACCGGCCTGGTCGTCTTCATGGTCCTGGTGACGGTCTACCTGGCGATCGCCTTCGAGTGGCGGATGGCGGTGGCCGCCCTGGTCGCCCTCATCCACGACCTCCTGATCACCATCGGCGTCTACGCCCTGGTGGGCTTCGAGGTCACCCCCGGTACGGTGATCGGCTTCCTGACCATCCTCGGGTACTCGCTCTACGACACGGTCGTCGTCTTCGACACCGTGAAGGAGAACGCCAAGGGGATCACCAAGCAGAACAAGCTCACCTACAGCGAGGCGGCCAACGCGGGCCTCAACCAGACCCTGGTGCGCTCGCTCAACACCACCGTGGTGGCGCTGCTGCCGGTCGCCGCGCTGCTGTTCATCGGTGGCGGCCTGCTGGGCGCCGGCACCCTGAACGACATCTCGCTCGCGCTGTTCATCGGCCTCGCGGCCGGTGCCTACTCCTCGATCTGCGTCGCCACCCCGCTGCTGGCGCAGCTCAAGGAGGAGCAGCCGGAGATGAAGGCGCTGCGCAAGCGCGTCCTGCAGCACCGGGCCGCCGCGGCGGCCAAGGGCGAGGGCGCCGACGCGACGGCGACCGACGAGGGCCCGGAGGACGACGAGCCTGCGGGTATGGTCGGTCAGCGCGGCCGGTCGGCCGGCGCCACCCGTGCCAAGGGCCGTCCGTCCACCAAGCGCTGAACCGCACCCGACCCTGAGGACAGAACACCGTGACCACCGCCGACACCGCACTGGCCGAGCTGCTGAACAGCCGGATCCGGGACGTCCCGGACTACCCGAAGCCGGGTGTGCTGTTCAAGGACATCGCGCCGCTGCTCGCCGACGCCGAGGCCTTCGGCGCCCTCACCCGGGCGCTGGCGGACCGGGCGCTGGAGCTCGGGGCGACCAAGGTGGTGGGCCTGGAGGCGCGAGGCTTCGTGCTGGCGGCTCCGGCGGCCTTCGCGGCCGGGCTCGGCTTCGTGCCGGTCCGCAAGGCCGGGAAGCTGCCCGGCGAGGTGTTCCGGCGCTCGTACGAGCTGGAGTACGGCTCGGCGACGCTGGAGGTGCAGTGCGACGCCTTCACGCCCGGTGAGCGGGTGCTGGTGGTGGACGACGTGCTGGCCACCGGTGGCACCATCGGTGCCTCGCTGGACCTGGTGAAGGAGGCCGGCGCCGAGCTGGCGGGCGTCGTGGTGCTGATGGAGCTGGGCTTCCTGGACGGCCGCGAGCGGCTGGCCGGGCACCTGGGCGACGCCCCGCTGGAGACGCTGGTCACGGTCTGAGGGGCAGGACGGAAGGACGGCGGTCGGATCATCCGACCGCCGTCCTTCCGTTTCCGGGCCCGGCCCGATGAACACCGGGCCGCCCGGCTCGGTACCATGAAGATTCATCCCCTCCCGGTAGTGCCCGGACCGCACGGGCCTCGGCGGGGGTCGGCCCCGGTGCCCCGAGGAGTGTCCTTGCCCGACGAGGTTGTGCCCACGGCCGCAGCGGCCGCCCCCGAGAACCACCCCACGCCCTCGGGGGCCACCCCGGCACGCCCGGCGCCGGCCTCCTCGCGCCAGCTCGCCCCGCTCGGCCGCGGCTCCGGCAGCGGCGGCGGGATGCGCGCCCGGCTGGCCCGCCTCGGCGGCCAGCGCTCCAGCGTGCTCAACCCCGTCCTGGAGCCGCTGTTCCGCTCGATCCGGGCGAACGACCCCAAGGCCGACCCGGCGCTGCTGCGCGACATCGAGCGCGCCTACGCCGTCGCCGAGAAGTGGCACCGCGGGCAGAAGCGCAAGAGCGGCGACCCGTACATCACCCACCCGCTGGCGGTCGCGACCATCCTGGCCGAGCTCGGCATGGACGCCGCGACCCTGATGGCGGGGCTGCTGCACGACACCGTCGAGGACACCGACTACGGCCTGGAGACCCTGCGCAAGGACTTCGGCGACTCGGTGGCCCTGCTGGTCGACGGCGTCACCAAGCTGGACCGGGTCAAGTTCGGCGAGGCCGCGCAGGCCGAGACCGTCCGCAAGATGGTCGTGGCGATGGCCAAGGACCCCCGGGTCCTGGTGATCAAGCTCGCCGACCGCCTGCACAACATGCGCACCATGCGCTACCTCAAGCGGGAGAAGCAGGAGAAGAAGGCCCGCGAGACGCTGGAGATCTACGCCCCGCTGGCGCACCGGCTGGGCATGAACACCATCAAGTGGGAGCTGGAGGACCTCGCCTTCGCGATCCTCTACCCCAAGATGTACGACGAGATCGTCCGGCTGGTCGCCGAGCGCGCCCCCAAGCGGGACGAGTACCTGGCGACCGTCATCGACCAGGTCCAGGCGGACCTGCGCGGCGCCCGGATCACCGCCTCCGTCACCGGCCGGCCGAAGCACTACTACTCGGTCTACCAGAAGATGATCGTCCGGGGCCGGGACTTCGCCGAGATCTACGACCTGGTGGGCATCCGGGTCCTGGTCGACACCGTCCGCGACTGCTACGCGGCGCTGGGCACCATCCACGCGCGGTGGAACCCGGTGCCGGGGCGGTTCAAGGACTACATCGCGATGCCCAAGTTCAACATGTACCAGTCGCTGCACACCACGGTGATCGGCCCGGGCGGCAAGCCCGTCGAACTCCAGATCCGCACCTTCGACATGCACCGGCGGGCCGAGTACGGCATCGCCGCGCACTGGAAGTACAAGCAGCGCGCCGTCGCCGGGGCCTCCAAGATCCGCACCGACACCCCGACCCAGGTCCGCAAGGACGACAAGGCCGGTGCCGTCAACGAGATGGCCTGGCTGCGACAGCTGCTGGACTGGCAGAAGGAGACCGCCGACCCGGGCGAGTTCCTGGAGTCGCTGCGCTTCGACCTGGCCAGCAACGAGGTCTTCGTCTTCACCCCCAAGGGTGACGTGATAGCCCTGCCGGCCGGCTCGACCCCGGTCGACTTCGCCTTCGCGGTGCACACCGAGGTCGGCTACCGGACCATAGGGGCCCGGGTCAACGGCCGTCTGGTGCCGCTGGAGTCGACCCTGGAGAACGGCGACGCCGTCGAGGTGTTCACCTCCAAGGCGGAGAACGCCGGACCCTCCCGGGACTGGCTGGGCTTCGTCAAGTCCCCGCGCGCCCGCAACAAGATCCGCGCCTGGTTCTCCAAGGAGCGCCGCGAGGAGGCGATCGAGCACGGCAAGGAGGCGATCGTCCGGGCGATGCGCAAGCAGGGCCTGCCGATCCAGCGGATCCTGACCGGCGACTCGCTGGTCACCCTGGCCCACGAGATGCGCTACCCCGACATCTCCTCGCTCTACGCCGCCATCGGCGAGGGGCACGTCGCCGCGCAGAACATCGTCCAGAAGCTGGTCCAGGCGCTCGGCGGCGAGGAGGGGGCCACCGAGGACCTCGCCGAGACGGCCACGCCGACCCACGACAACCGGCGGGCCGTGCGCCGCCGGGCCAAGGGCGACCCCGGCGTGATCGTCAAGGGCGTCGAGGACGTCTGGGTCAAGCTGTCCCGCTGCTGCACCCCGGTGCCGGGCGACCCGATCGTCGGCTTCGTCACCCGCGGCAACGGCGTCTCGGTGCACCGCGCCGACTGCGTCAACGTGGAGTCGCTGAGCCAGCAGCCCGAGCGGATGATCGACGTCGAGTGGGCGGCGACCCAGTCCTCGGTCTTCCTGGTGGCCATCCAGGTCGAGGCGCTGGACCGCTCCCGGCTGCTCTCGGACGTCACCCGGGTGCTCTCCGACCAGCACGTCAACATCCTGTCGGCGGCGGTCCAGACCTCCCGGGACCGGGTGGCGATGAGCCGCTTCACCTTCGAGATGGGCGACCCGAAGCACCTGGGCCACGTGCTCAAGGCGGTCCGCGGCGTCGAGGGCGTGTACGACGTCTACCGGGTCACCTCGGCCCGCAAGTAGCCGCAGCGCACGAGGAAGGCCCCCGGGGAGCTCCCCGGGGGCCTTCCTCGTGCAGTGCACTCAAGTGCGCTGAGCGGGCTCAGCGGGCCGGAATCAGCCGCTGAACTCCTCCTGGCTCCGGTGGGCCTGCTCCAGCAGGGTCTCCACACCGGAGAGCTCGGCCTCCAGCTTGGCGACCTTGCCGGCGTTGCCCGCCGAGCGGGCCTTGTCCAGGTCGGCCCGGAGCTTGTCGGCCTTCGCCTCGAACAGGCCCACCATGCCGGCCGCGCGGGCCTTGGCCTCCGGGTTGGAGCGCTTCCACTCGCTGTCCTCGGCCTCGCGGATGGCCCGCTCGACCGCGTTCAGCCGGCCGTCCAGCTTCGGACGGATGTCGCGCGGGACGTGGCCGATGGCCTCCCAGCGCTCGTTGACCTCGCGCAGCGCGGCCTTGGCGGCCTTGAGGTCGGTGATCGGCAGGATCGCCTCGGCCTCGGTGGCCAGCGCCTCCTTGAGCTTCTGGTTCTCCACCTGCTCGGCGTCGCGCTCGCTGAACACCGCGGAACGGGCCTGGAAGAACACGTCCTGGGCGCCGCGGAACCGCGCCCACAGCTCGTCCTCGACGTCCCGCTGCGCCCGGCCGGCGGACTTCCAGCGCGCCATCAGGTCGCGGTAGGCGGCCGCGGTGCTGCCCCAGTCGCTGGACGAGGAGAGCGCCTCGGCCTCGGAGACCAGCGCCTCCTTGGTCTGCCGGGCGTGCTCGCGCTCGGCGTCCAGGGTGGCGAAGTGCGCCTTGCGGTGCTTGGAGAAGACCGAGCGGGCGTGCGAGAAGCGGTGCCACAGCTCGTCGTCGCTCTTGCGGTCCAGCCGCGGCAGGCCCTTCCAGGTGTCCACCAGGGCGCGCAGCCGGTCCCCGGCCTCCCGCCACTGGGTGGACTCGGCGAGCTGCTCGGCCTCGGAGACCAGCGCCTCCTTGGCGGTGCGGGTCTCGTCCTGGGCCTTGGCGCGGGCGGCCTTGCGCTCCTCCCGCCGGCTCTCGATCTCACCGGTGAGCGTGTCCAGGCGCTTGGCCAGCGCGTCCAGGTCGCCGACCGCGTGTCCCTCGGTGACCTGGGCGCGGAGGTGCTCCAGCGCGGTCTGGGCGTCCTTGGCGGCCAGGTCGGTGGTGCGCACCCGCTTCTCCAGCAGGCCGATCTCCACCTCGATGCCCTGGTACTTGCGCTCGAAGTAGGCGAGGGCCTCCTCGGGCGAGCCGGCCTGCCAGGAACCCACGACGCGTTCGCCGTCCGCCGTCCTGACGTACACCGTGCCCTGCTCGTCCACACGGCCCCACGGGTCGCTGCTCATAGCGCGTCCTCCACATGACGTCGCGCCCGCTCCGGGGCGGCGCACGACCGTCGTCCACAGTTGATGTGCGGCGGACCGATGAGTCCGCCGTCCCCGTCCGCCGTGCCTTGCTGCCGAGGGTGACGGCTAGGCGGGTCCGGGCACCCTATACAACGCCAACATAGGCGACCAGGACCGGTGCTGTCCGCATCCGGGCCGGGCGATTTCGGTCCGGGACCGGGCGGGGGGCGCTGCGCGCGCCCGCCGCCGGTGGTCCCGGGTTCGGTCAACCCTTGGACACCGTAACCGAGTTGAGGGTGACGTCGGCCATCGGGTGGCCGTCGCCGGCGCCCTCCAGGGTGCCCGCGGCGGCGATCTTCTGGACCACGTCCAGGCCGCCGGTGATCTTGCCGAACGGGGTGTAGTTCGGCGGCAGCTGGGTGTCCTTGTAGACCAGGAAGAACTGGCTGCCGTTGGTGCCCGGGCCCGCGTTGGCCATCGCCACGGTGCCCGCCGGGTAGGTCGCGCCGGTCAGGTTCTCGTCCGCGAACTGGTAGCCGGGGCCGCCCGAACCCTTGGCGGTCGGGTCGCCGCACTGGAGCACGAAGATGCCGTCGGTGGTGAGCCGGTGGCACTTGGTGTGGTCGAAGTACTGCTCGCCCGCCAGGAAGTTGAACGAGTTCACGGTGTGCGGGGCCTTGGCCGCGTCCAGCGTGACGGTGACCTTGCCGCAGTTGCTGTCCAGCGACATGGTGTACGAGGCACCCTTGTCGATCGACATGGCCGGCTCGGCCTTGAACTGCTTGCCGTTGGGCGAGCCCGCCGCCGGGGCGGCGCAGCCCTCGACCGGCTTGCGGGTCGGGGTGGCGGCCGGGTCGGCCTGGGCCGGGTCGCTCTGGCTCGGCGCGGCCTGCGGGGTGGCGGCGGCCGAGGTGCCCTTGTCCTTGTCGGAGCTGAACGCGCCGCCGGCGAAGAGCCCGCCGCCGCCGGCCAGCACCACCACCGCGAGCGAGGCGCCCAGGATCGTGTTGCGGCGCCGCCGGGCGGAGGCCGCCTCGGCCCGGCGCTGCGTCTGGCGCTCGTACTTCTCGCGGGCGAGCTGCCGCCGCCGCTGTTCGCTGCTGACCACCGGCCGTGTCTCCTGAGCATGTGCGGGAAAAGTGGATGGGTTCCGGAGCGGATCATCGCACCCATCGGCGGCCAAGTGTAGGGACCGGGCCCGTAAGGACGCGGTGAACCTGTCATGGCCCCGGCCCGCCACCGCCTATCTGGTTCGCAACCGGACCCGGACCGCCGGTAGGCTTCCCTTACGTCATCACTACTGGTAGCCACCGCAGCCCACCGCCGCACCCACCCGAAGGACGCGCGTGTTCATCGCCGGATTCCCCGCTGGAGCCTGGGGCACCAACTGCTACCTGGTCGCGCCGGCGGCGGGCGAGGAGTGCGTCATCGTCGACCCCGGGCACCAGGCCGCGCAGGGCGTCGAGGAGCTCATCCGTGAGCACCGGCTCAAGCCCGTCGCCGTCCTGCTCACCCACGGCCACATCGACCACGTCGCCTCGGTGGTCCCGGTCTGCGGCGCCCGCGGCGTCCCGGCCTGGATCCACCCCGAGGACCGGTACATGATGTCCGACCCGGAGAAGGCGCTCGGCCGCTCCCTGGGCACCCAGTTGATGGGCGAGCTCACCGTCGGCGAGCCCGACGACGTGCGCGAGCTCACCGACGGCAGCGTGCTGGAGCTGGCCGGCCTGCGGCTCACCGTGGACCACGCCCCGGGCCATACCGGGGGGTCGGTGACCTTCCGGACGCCCGGTGCCGAGGACCTCCCCCCGGTGCTGTTCTCGGGCGACCTGCTGTTCGCCGGCTCCATCGGGCGTACCGACCTCCCGGGCGGGGACGGCGAAGCGATCATGCGCTCGCTGGCCCGGGTGTGCCTGCCCCTCGACGACTCCACCGTGGTCCTCTCCGGCCACGGCGGTCAGACCACCATCGGCCGCGAGCGCGCCACCAACCCCTACCTCCGACAGGCAGCGGGGGCGGCCGGCGCCCCGGCTTTCCCGCGACGAGGAATGTGACGGAAGAGAAGTTGAGCACCTTCACCGCCCCCAAGGGCACCTACGACCTGCTGCCCCCCAGCTCCGGGACCTTCCTGGCGATCCGCGAGCGCATCGCCGCGCCCGCCCGCCGGGCCGGTTACGGCTACGTCGAGACCCCGGTCTTCGAGGACGTGAAGCTGTTCTCCCGCGGTGTCGGCGAGTCCACCGACATCGTCTCCAAGGAGATGTACACCCTCACCACCAAGGGCGGCGACGAGCTCGCGCTGCGCCCCGAGGGCACCGCCTCGGTGCTGCGCGCCGCGCTCCAGGCCAACCTGCACAAGCAGGGCAACCTGCCGGTCAAGCTCTGGTACTCCGGCTCGTACTACCGCTACGAGCGCGCCCAGAAGGGCCGCTACCGCCAGTTCTCCCAGGTCGGCGCGGAGGCGATCGGCGCCGAGGACCCGGCGCTGGACGCCGAGCTGATCATCCTGGCCGACGACGCCTTCCGCGCGCTGGGCCTGAGCGACTACTCGCTGCTGCTCAACAGCCTCGGCGACAAGCAGTGCCGCCCGGTCTACCGCGCCGCCCTGATCGAGTTCCTCTCCGGCCTGGACCTGGACGAGGAGACCCGCCGCCGTGCGGAGATCAACCCGCTGCGCGTGCTGGACGACAAGCGCGAGTCGGTGCAGGAGCAGCTGGTCGGCGCGCCGATGCTGCGCGACTTCCTGTGCGAGGAGTGCAAGGCGTACGACGAGAAGGTGCGCGAGCTGCTCACCGCCGCCGGCGTCGCCTTCGTCGACGACCCGAAGCTGGTCCGCGGCCTGGACTACTACACCCGCACCACCTTCGAGTTCGTGCACAACGGCCTCGGCGCCCAGTCCGCGATCGGCGGCGGCGGCCGCTACGACGGCCTGTCCGAGATGATCGGCGGCCCGGCACTGCCGTCCGTCGGCTGGGCGCTCGGCGTGGACCGCACCTACCTGGCCCTGGAGGCCGAGGGCGTCGCCCTCGACCTGCCGCCCGCCACCTCCGTCTACGCCGTCGCGCTCGGCGAGGAGGCCAAGAACCTGCTGTTCGCCAAGGTGGTCGAGCTGCGCCGCGCCGGCGTCGCCACCGACCTCGCCTTCGGCGTCAAGAGCATCAAGAACGCCATGAAGTCCGCCGACCGGTCCGGCGCCCGCTTCGCCCTGATCGCCGGTGACCGGGACCTCGCCGAGGGCGTCGTCCAGCTCAAGGACATGAGCACCGGCGAGCAGTCCCCCGTCGCCCTCGACGCACTCGTCACCACCTTGAAGGAGAAGCAGCTGTGATCCGCACGCACGACGCGGGCACGCTCCGCCCGGAGCACGCAGGCACCACCGTCACCCTGGCCGGCTGGGTCGCCCGCCGCCGCGACCACGGCGGCGTCGCCTTCATCGACCTGCGCGACGCCTCCGGCACCGTGCAGATCGTGGTCCGCGACCTCGACTCGGTGCACGGCCTGCGCGCCGAGTACTGCGTCAAGGTCGTCGGCGACGTCCGGGTCCGCCCCGAGGGCAACGAGAACCCGGACATCCCGACCGGCGCGGTCGAGGTCGTCGTCAGCGACATCGAGGTGCTCTCCGAGGCCGCCCCGCTGCCGTTCCCGGTCGCCGAGTACGAGCCGGGCACGGTCAACGAGGAGGTCCGGCTGCGCTACCGCTACCTGGACCTGCGCCGCGAGGGCCCGGCCAAGGGCCTGCGGCTGCGCTCGAAGGTCAACAACATCATCCGCCGGGTGATGGAGGAGAACGACTTCCTCGACATCGAGACGCCGTACCTCACCCGCTCCACCCCCGAGGGCGCCCGCGACTTCCTCGTCCCGGTCCGCCTGCAGCCCGGCCACTGGTACGCCCTGCCGCAGTCGCCCCAGCTGTTCAAGCAGCTGCTGATGGTGGCCGGCATGGAGCGGTACTACCAGATCGCCCGCTGCTTCCGCGACGAGGACTTCCGCGCCGACCGCCAGCCGGAGTTCACCCAGCTGGACATCGAGGCCTCCTTCGTCGACCAGGAGGACATCCTGGCCCTCGGCGAGAAGATCGTCGGCTCGATCTGGCGCGAGGTCCACGGCTACGAGATCCCGAACCCGCTGCCGCGGATGACCTACGCGGACGCCATGGGCCGCTACGGCTCCGACAAGCCGGACGTCCGCTTCGGCCAGGAACTCACCGACCTCACCGAGTACTTCAAGGGCACCGAGTTCCGCGTCTTCCAGGCCCCGTACGTCGGTGCCGTGGTCATGCCGGGCGGCGCCTCGCAGCCGCGCAAGCAGCTGGACGCCTGGCAGGACTGGGCCAAGGCGCGCGGCGCCAAGGGCCTCGCCTACGTGCTGATCGACGGCGAGACCGGCGAGCTGCGCGGCCCGGTCGCCAAGAACCTCTCCGCGGAGCACCTGGCCGGCCTCGCCGCCGCGGCCGGCGCCAAGAACGGCGACGCGGTCTTCTTCGCGGCCGGCAAGGAGCGCCCCTCGCAGGAGCTGCTCGGCGCCGCCCGCCTGGAGATCGGCCGCCGCTGCGAGCTGATCGACGAGTCCCAGTGGGCCTTCCTCTGGGTCGTCGACTTCCCGATGTTCGAGCCGATCGAGGACGACAAGGGCCAGTTCCAGGGCTGGCACGCGGTGCACCACCCGTTCACCGCCCCGACCGCGGAGTCGCTGGACACCTTCGACACCGACCCGGGCGCGGCCCTGTCCAACGCCTACGACCTGGTCCTCAACGGCTCGGAGCTGGGCGGCGGTTCGATCCGTATCCACCAGCGGGACGTCCAGAAGCGGGCGTTCGACGCGATCGGCCTGTCCGAGGAGGAGGCGGCCTCGCAGTTCGGCTTCCTGCTGGACGCCTTCAACTACGGCCCGCCGCCGCACGGCGGGGTCGCCTTCGGCCTCGACCGGATCGTCACGCTGCTCGGCGGCTACGACACCATCCGCGACGTCATCGCCTTCCCGAAGACGTCCACCGGTGGTGACCCGCTGACCGGCGCGCCGACCCCGATCACCCCGGCCCAGCGCCGCGAGGCCGGCGTGGACGCCCAGCCCAAGGTCCGCGAGGACGCCAAGCCCGAGGCGCAGCCCAAGAGCTGACGCCTCGTCATACGCGCTAACCTGCAACGGCCCCGGACGGTCCACCCACCGTCCGGGGCCGGTCCACAACGTGGTGTGACACAGGGAGGGTTGACTCGATGCAGGTCACCACGAGAGTCGAATGTCCGCAGGACGCCCCGGCGACCAGGCGCGTGCTCATGGCCGCGTTCCCCGGGCCGGACGAGGCGGACCTGGTGGATGCGCTGCGCCGCGACCCGGCCTGGCTGCCCGGGCTGTCGCTGGTCGCGGTCGACGACGGCGGGCTGGTGATCGGCCACGCCCTGCTGACCCGGCTGCGGGTCGGTGACGGCGGCGGGGCCGGTGACGCGCTGGCGCTCGCGCCGGTGGCGGTGGCGCCCGAGTGGCAGCGCCGGGGCGTCGGCGAACTCGTCGTCCGGGCGGCGCTGGCGGCCGCCGAGGAGGCGGGGGAGAAGCTGGTGGTGGTGCTCGGCGATCCCGGGTACTACGGACGGTTCGGCTTCATCCCGGCCGGGCGGCACGAGGTCTCCGGCCCGTTCGAGGTGCCGGAGGCGTACTTCCAGGTGCTGCCGCTGGCGGCGTACGACGGCGACCCGCGCGGGCTGTGCCGCTACCCGGAGCCCTTCGTCGCGGTCTAGCGGACGTCTCGGGGGCGTCCCGCGATCCGGTTCGCCCCTTCCTCCGGTCCGACCTGCGGGGTCACCGTTCTGCGCCTACGGTGAAGGGTCATCGGCAGTAGTCGGACGGAGGACCCGAGAGTGGCCAAGGGGCAGCAGCGGACCGCGAAGCCGGAACGACTGGCGAAGAAGCCGTACGAGCGGGAACTGCTGCGGCTGCAGCAGGAGCTGGTGAAGCTCCAGGAGTGGGTGCGGGTCGAGGGCGCCCGCCTGGTGGTGGTCTTCGAGGGGCGGGACGCGGCCGGCAAGGGCGGGGCGATCAAGCGGGTGACGGAGTACCTGAACCCGCGCATCGCCCGGGTCGCGGCGCTGCCCACCCCGACCGAGCGGCAGAAGACCCAGTGGTACTTCCAGCGGTACGTCGAACAGCTCCCGGCGGCCGGGGAGATCGTGCTGTTCGACCGCAGCTGGTACAACCGGGCCGGGGTCGAGCGGGTGATGGGCTTCTGCAGCGACGAGGAGTACTGGCAGTTCCTGCACCAGTGCCCGACCTTCGAGCAGATGCTGATCGAGGCGGGCATCCTGCTGCGCAAGTACTGGTTCTCGGTCAGTGACACCGAGCAGGAGCAGCGGTTCCGGGACCGGCTGGAGGACCCGATGAAGCGCTGGAAGCTCTCCCCGATGGACGTGGAGTCGATCACCCACTGGGAGGACTACTCGCGGGCCAAGGACGAGATGTTCGTCTACACCGACATCCCGCAGTCGCCCTGGCACGTGGTGGAGAGCGACGACAAGCGGCGGGCCCGGATCAACATGATCGCCCACCTGCTCTCCACCGTCCCGTACCACGAGGTCGCTCCGCCGCGGATCGAGCTGCCGCCCCGCCCGGCCCCGCACGGCTACCAGCGGCCCCCGCGCGACCTGCAGAAGTACGTCCCGGACCACGCCGCCGGGCTGCGGTAGCCGGCATCGCGCGGTAGCCGGCACCGCGCGGGGGCGGCCCTGTCGGCGGGCTCAACTAGGCTTCCGGTGTGGACGAACCGGACCTCTTCACCGCCGCCGCCGAGGAACTCCAGGCCAGGGAGCCCGGCCGGGCCCCGCTGGCCGTACGGATGCGCCCGCGCACCCTGGACGAGGTGGCCGGGCAGCGGCAGCTGCTGAAGCCGGGCTCGCCGCTGCGCCGGCTGGTGGCGGGCTCCCGCGGGCCGGCCGCCACCAGCTCGGTGATCCTCTGGGGGCCGCCCGGCACCGGCAAGACCACCCTGGCCCACGTGATCAGCCAGGCCGTGGAGGGCCGCTTCGTCGAGCTCTCCGCGATCACCGCCGGGGTCAAGGAGGTCCGGGCGGTGATCGACGGCGCCCGGCGGGCGGTCGGCATGTCCGGCCGGGAGACGGTGCTGTTCCTGGACGAGATCCACCGCTTCTCCAAGGCCCAGCAGGACTCGCTGCTGCCCGCCGTGGAGAACCGCTGGGTCACCCTGATCGCGGCGACCACCGAGAACCCGTACTTCTCGGTGATCTCCCCGCTGCTGTCCCGTTCGCTGCTGCTCACCCTGGAGTCGCTCACCGACGAGGACGTCCGGGCGCTGCTGCGCCGGGCGGTGGAGGACGAGCGCGGCCTGGAGGGCGCGCTGGAGCTGACCCCGGAGGCCGAGGACCACCTGGTGCGGCTCGCCGGCGGGGACGCCCGGCGGGCGCTGACCACGCTGGAGGCGGCGGCCGGGGCGGCGCTGGAGAAGGGCGAGCCGAGCATCTCGCTGGCCACCACCGAGACCGCCGTGAACCAGGCGGCGGTGCGCTACGACAAGGACGGCGACCAGCACTACGACGTGGCCAGTGCGCTGATCAAGTCGATCCGCGGCAGCGACGTGGACGCCACGCTGCACTACCTGGCCCGGATGATCGAGGCGGGGGAGGACCCGCGGTTCATCGCCCGGCGGCTGATGATCTCGGCCAGCGAGGATGTCGGCCTGGCCGACCCGACGGCGCTGCAGACGGCGGTGGCGGCGGCCCAGGCGGTGGCGCTGATCGGCTTCCCGGAGGCCCGGATCATCCTGTCCCAGGCGGCGATCGCGCTGGCGCTGGCGCCCAAGTCCAACTCGGCCTACCTGGCGATCGACGCGGCGCTGGCGGACGTGCGGCAGGGGCTGGCCGGGGCCGTCCCGCCGCACCTGCGGGACGCCCACTACGGCGGCGCGGGCAAGCTCGGGCACGGCCAGGGCTACCAGTACCCGCACGACCTGCCGGAGGGCATCGCCACCCAGCAGTACGCGCCGGACTCGGTGCACGGCCGGGAGTACTACCGGCCGAACCGGCGCGGCGGCGAGGTGCGGTACGCGGACACCGTGGACTGGACGCGCGGGCGGCTGCGGGGGGAGCGCCGGAGCGCCGAGAAGCAGGCGGACAGGGCTGAGAGGAAGGCTGGGGAGGCCGGGGAGGCGTCCGGGGAAAAGGGCGCGTGATCCACCGGTATACTCAGTCGGAGTGCCAAGTCCCGGGACGGCGGCGGGGGAGACCCCACCGACCGGCCGCACCAGCGGGACATCGGCCGTAGGCCTCCTCCGGGAGGCCCGCACCAGGAGCGTCGCGCACCGTTTCGGTGTCGCGGACGGCCCGGTTTTCCGGGCCCTCCGTGTGACCAGCACTTCATGTGCCCGGCTCCGGAGAGCGGCTGATCCCTTCGCGCAGGCGTCGGGGTTATCTCCGGGTCGCGACATGCGACCTCCGTCAACACCTGGTGAAAGCCGTATTCGTAAGCAAGGAAGGTTTGGTTCATGGCGAACCAGAAGCGTCCCAAGGTCAAGATCGCGCGTGCGCTCGGCGTGCCGCTGACCCCGAAGTCCGTCAAGTACTTCGAGGCCCGCCCGTACCCGCCCGGCCAGCACGGCCGTGGTCGCAAGCAGAACTCGGACTACAAGGTCCGTCTGCTCGAGAAGCAGCGTCTGCGCGCCCAGTACGACCTGAGCGAGAAGCAGATGGCCCGCGCGTTCGACCGCGCGAAGAAGGCCGAGGGCAAGACCGGTGAGGCGCTCGTCGCCGACCTGGAGACCCGTCTGGACTCCCTGGTCCTGCGTTCGGGCATCGCCCGCACCATCTACCAGGCCCGCCAGATGGTCGTCCACGGCCACATCGAGGTCAACGGCGGCAAGGTCAACAAGCCGTCGTTCCAGATGAAGCCGGGCTTCGTGGTCACCGTCCGCGAGCGCTCCAAGGAGAAGGTCCCCTTCCAGGTCGCCCGTGAGGGTGGCTACGCGGGTGAGGGCCAGACCCCGAAGTACCTCGAGGTCAACCTGAAGGCCCTGGCCTTCCGCCTGGACCGTGCGCCGCAGCGCAAGGAGGTCCCGGTGATCTGTGACGAGCAGCTGGTCGTCGAGTACTACTCGCGCTGACCCGCGCTCGGTTCGCAGTTCGCCGAACCGGCAGCGAGCCCCCGTCGCCTTTCGAGGCGGCGGGGGCTCGTCCCTTTTCCGGTGCCGGTCGGCCTCCGGTCTCCCGGTGCCGGTCGGCCCTCCGGCTACAGCTCCGCGCCGGTCATCGCGGCGGCCAGCCGCAGGTGCGGGCGGGCCTCCTCGCCGCGGCCCTGGCGCTCCAGGGTGCGGCCGAGCATCAGCCGGGCGTAGTCCTCGGCCGGGTCGAGGTCGAGGATCCGGCGCAGTTCGGCCTCGGCGCGGCCGAGCTGGGCGGAGTGGAAGTAGCTGCGGGCCAGCAGCAGCCGGACCGAGAGGTTGGCCGGCTCCTCGGCCAGCACGCCTTCCAGCATGCGGGCGGCGTCGCTGTACGCCTTGGACTCGAAGTAGAAGTTCGCGAGGCGGTACTCGTCGTGGACGGCCATGGTGCTCCTTCCGGGTGGATCCTTGCCTCCTCAAGCAATCCGCAAGCTTCAGCTATTCCGCACCGGCGCCGGGGCCGGCGCGGGCGGCACCGAACAGGGTCCGGGGCCGGGTTCCGGGCCGCCCGGCGCGCCCCCGTCGCCGAGCGCCCGGCCGACCGCGGCGTCCAGGTCCAGCCGCCCGCCCACCAGGTAGCAGTCCTCGTACTCCTGCTCGGTGAGCCCGGCCCGGGCGCGCTCGGCGCACTCCTGGTGGGTGCCGAAGAAGGAGCGGGACCCCAGGAAGGGGTTGCCGACCGCGCGCCAGATCCGGTGCGCGGCGCCCTGCAGCACCCGGGCCTCGCACAGGGCGGCCGGCTCGCCCGGCGAGGGCGGCTCGGTCTCCAGCAGTGCCAGCAGGTCGATCCCCAGCACGATGCCGAGCAGGTCGTGGAAGCGGTGGTTCAGCCGGACGCACTCGCGGGCCAGCACCCGGGCCGGCTGGACGGCGCCGTCCAGGAAGTGCGAGTACGCCATCGCGTACAGCACGTAGCCGTACGCCCACTGCTCGCCGTGCTCCTCGCACACCTCGCGGGCCTGGCCGAACCAGAGCTCGGCGCTGTCCGGATCGCCCTGGAACAGGTAGGCGAGGCCCAGCTCGACCATCGCCATCACCACGTTGCTGTTGAGCTCGCCGATGGTCCGGTAGTGCCAGAGCGCCTCCTCGAACAGCTCGGCGGCGCGCTCCGGGTCGTCACCGATCAGGGCGGCGCAGCCCTGGCGGTGGACGGCGTAGGCGAGGGCCCGGTCGTCGCCGGTGTCCAGGGCCTGGCGGCGGCACTCCTCCAGGGCGGGGCGGGCGACGCCGAGGTCGCCCTGGAGGGTGGCCATGTAGCCGGTCACCCAGAGCGCCTTGGCCCGGACCTCGGTGGGCTCGCGGTCCAGGGCGAGCGCGCGGTCCAGCCAGTGCCGGCCCTCGCCGAGGTGGCCGCAGCCGACCCAGTAGAACCACAGGGTGCCGGCCAGCAGCAGGGCGATCTGCTCCTCGCCGGGCTCGGCGAGGCAGAACTCCAGCGCGGCGCGCAGGTTGGCGTGGGCGAGCAGGGTGCGCTCGGCGGTCTCGGCCTGCCGGGGGCCGAACCACTCGACCTCGCCCCAGGTGGCCACGCCCAGGTACCAGTCCCGGTGGCGGCGCAGCAGCCGGTGCTCCTCGCCGGCGGCGCGCAGCCAGTGGCCGCCGTACTCGCGCAGGGTGTCCAGCAGGCGGAAGCGGACGCCGAAGGCGCTGTCCTCGCGCAGTACCACCGACTTGGCGACGAGTTCGTCGAGCAGGTCGAGCACGTCCTCGGGCTCGATGCCCTCGCCGGCGCAGACGTACTCGGTGGCCTCCAGGTCGAAACTGCCGGCGAAGACCGACAGGCGGGCCCAGAGTAAACGTTCCTGCACTGTGCAGAGCTCGTGACTCCAGCCGATCGTGGTGCGCAGCGTCTGGTGTCTGGGCAGGGCCGTCCGGGAGCCGCCGGTGAGCAGCCGGAAGCGGTCGTCCAGCCGGGCCGTGATCTGCTCCACCGACAGCGCGCGCAGCCGCCCGGCGGCCAGCTCCACGGCCAGCGGGATGCCGTCGAGCCGACGGCAGAGCAGGCCGACCGCCTCCGCGTTCGCCTCGGTCACCGCGAAGGACGGCAGGACGGCCCGCGCCCGGTCGGCGAACAGCCGCACCGCGTCCGGCAGCGGGGCCGGGGCGTCCGGCCGCTCCTGCGGCGGGTCGACCGGCAGCGGGGTCAGCGTCAGCAGGTGCTCGCCCGAGGCCCGCAGCGCGGTGCGGCTGGTGGCCAGCACCCGCAGCCCGGGCAGCGCGCGCAGCAGCGCGTCGGTCAGCTCGGCGCACGCCTCCACCAGGTGCTCGCAGCCGTCCAGCACCAGCAGCAGGCGGCGCCCCGCCAGGTGCTCGCCCAGCACGTCCAACGGTGGCCGGGCGGTGCCGTCGGTCAGCCGCAGCGCCTCCAGCACGGCGTGGCCGAGCAGCAGCGGGTCCTGCACCGGGGCCACGTCCACCAGCCAGGTGCCGTCCGGGAAGGCCTCGGCCGCCCGGTCGGCCGCCCGCAGCGCGAGCCGGCTCTTGCCGACCCCGCCGGGCCCGGTCACCGTCACCAGCCGCGCCCCGGCGAGCAGGTCCGCCAGCTCGGCCAGTTCCCGCCCGCGCCCGACGAAGCCCGTCACCTCGGCGGGCAGCCGGCCCGGCTCCGACTCGCGCGGCCACGCCGCGGGCTGTGCTGTCCAGTCGCCGGCCAAGCGCTGCTCCCCGTTGTTCCCGGCCCGGACCGCGGCGGTCCGGACGTGCGTCGGGCCGTACGGGCGACGGCCCGCCTGGCTGAACGAGGTGACCGGACGGTAGGTTACGCGCGCGGTTCGCACATCCGGGCGAGGCCACGGCCGTGACCCGGTCCGGAAAGCGGACCCGGGCGCGATAGGGTTCGGTTGGGAACCGCAAGGCGAGGGAGCGCGCAGAAGTGTCCGTGGGAGAGCTGGCCGGCTTGCTCGTCGCCGTGTTCTGGGCGGTCCTGGTCACCCTGCTCGCGGTGGTGCTGGTGCGACTCTCCCGGGTGTTGAAGGAAGCCACCGTCCTGGTCTCCGCGGTCACCGAACAAGCCGTCCCGCTGCTGGCCGACGCCGGTGCCGCGGTGCGCAGCGCCAACGAGCAGCTGGACCGGGTGGACGAGATCACCGCCAACGTCCAGGACGCCGCCGCCAACGCCAAGGCGCTCTCCTCCACCGCGGCCGCCACCCTGGGCGGACCGCTCATGAAGGTCGCCGCGTTCAGCTACGGCGTCCGCAAGGCCGTCGCCAAGCAGCAGGGCACCCTGCCGAGCGTGCCGGTGCAGCCCGCCGAGCGCGACGAGCTGGCCCGGCTGATCCGGGCCGAGGTGCGCGCCGCGACCGCGCCCAGGAGCGGCCTGTTCTCCCGGGTCCGGCGAGCGGTGAGGGGCTGACCGGATGGCACGGATCTTCTGGATGGCGGTCGGCGCCGGCGCCGCGGTGTGGGCCATGAACAAGGCCAACGGCGCTGTGCAGCGGCTCACCCCGGACAGTCTCTCCGGCACCGCCGCGCGCGGTGCGCTGCACCTGGGCGACCGGGCCAGGCAGTTCGCCCAGGACGTGCGCTCCGGCATGGCCGAGCGCGAGGAGCAGCTCAAGGACGACCTCGGACTGCACGGCACGGCCGTGGCGGAGCCCCGCAGCACCCGCCGGGTGCTGCGGGGCGAGCCGCAGTACCGAGCTATCTCGGCGGTGCCCGGTCGCCCGGCCGCCGCCCTGCCCCCCGCCCGCGCCCTGCCCGACGGCGGGGGCCGCACCGTCCCACAGACCATTGAAGAAACGCCCCGCCGAGCCCTGCCGCGGGGCGGAACGAACCGGAAGGACCACTAATGGAGTCGGCTGAGATCCGCCGCCGCTGGCTGCGCTTCTTCGAGGAGCGCGGCCACACCGTCGTTCCGTCGGCGTCCCTGGTCGCCGACGACCCCACCCTGCTGCTGGTCAACGCCGGCATGGTGCCGTTCAAGCCCTACTTCCTGGGCGAGGTCAAGCCGCAGTTC
Source organism: Kitasatospora sp. NPDC056076 (assembly GCF_042266305.1). Classification (NCBI taxonomy): domain Bacteria; kingdom Bacillati; phylum Actinomycetota; class Actinomycetes; order Kitasatosporales; family Streptomycetaceae; genus Kitasatospora; species Kitasatospora sp. NPDC056076. Next base: position 88,125 of record NZ_JBHJWG010000020.1, on the reverse strand, counting down.
TCGCGCGCCACCAGCGTCCAGAAGTGCGTGCGCACCCTCGACATCGAGGAGGTCGGGAAGACCACCCGGCACGGCTCCTTCTTCCAGATGTGCGGCAACTTCTCCTTCGGTGACTACTTCAAGGAAGGAGCCATCAAGTTCGCCTGGGAGCTGCTCACCACTCCCGTCGCGGACGGTGGCTACGGCCTGGAGAAGGAGAAGCTCTGGATCACCGTCTACAAGGACGACGACGAGGCCGAGCAGATCTGGCGCGACGTCATCGGCGTGCCCTCCGAGCGCATCCAGCGCCTGGGCATGAAGGACAACTTCTGGTCGATGGGCGTCCCCGGCCCGTGCGGCCCGTGCTCGGAGATCAACTACGACCGCGGCCCCGCGTACGGCGAGGAGGGCGGCCCGGCGGTCAACGGCGAGCGCTACCTGGAGATCTGGAACCTGGTCTTCATGCAGTACGAGCGCGGCCACGGCGACGGCAAGGACGGCTTCGAGATCCTCGGCGACCTGCCGAGCAAGAACATCGACACCGGTCTCGGCCTGGAGCGCCTCGCCGCCATCCTGCAGGACGTCGACAACCTCTTCGAGATCGACACCAGCCGGATGATCCTCGACCGCGCCGCCGAGCTCACCGGCCACACCTACGGCGCCGACCACAAGTCGGACGTCTCGCTGCGCGTGGTCACCGACCACATCCGCACCGCGCTGATGCTGGTCGGCGACGGCGTCACCCCCGGCAACGAGGGCCGCGGCTACGTGCTGCGCCGCATCCTGCGCCGCGCCATCCGCAACATGCGCCTGCTGGGCGCCACCGAGCCGGTGGCCAAGGAGCTCATCGACGTCGCGATCAAGGCGATGGCGCCGCAGTACCCCGACCTGGAGAGCGACCGCAAGCGCATCGAGACGGTCGTCGTCGGCGAGGAGGCGGCCTTCCTGCAGACCCTGAAGGCCGGCACCAACCTGCTGGACGTCGCGGTCACCGAGACCAAGCAGTCCGGTGGCGTGGTGCTCTCCGGCGACCAGGCCTTCAAGCTGCACGACACCTACGGCTTCCCGATCGACCTCACCCTGGAGATGGCCGAGGAGCAGGGCCTCCAGGTCGACGAGGCCGGCTTCCGCCGTCTGATGCAGGAGCAGCGGGACCGCGCCAAGGCGGACGCCAAGGCGAAGAAGATGGGCCACGCCGACGTCGCCGCGTACCGCGAGGTCGCCGACAAGTCCGGCGCGAGCGTCTTCACCGGCTACAGCCTGACCGAGGGCGAGGCCACCGTCGTCGGCCTGCTGGTGGACGGCGTCCCGGCGCCGGCCGCCTCCGAGGGCGACGAGGTCGAGCTGATCCTCGACCGCACCCCGTTCTACGCCGAGGGCGGCGGCCAGCTCGCCGACCACGGCCGGATCCGGCTGGAGTCCGGCGCGGTCGTCGAGATCCGCGACGTGCAGCAGCCCGTCCCGGGCGTCGTCGTCCACTCGGGCGGCGTGCTGTTCGGCGAGGTCGTGCTCGGCGCCTCGGCGTACGCCACGATCGACATCGACCGCCGCCGGGCGATCGCCCGCGCCCACTCGGCCACCCACCTGACCCACCAGGCGCTGCGCGACGCGCTCGGCCCGACGGCCGCCCAGGCCGGCTCCGAGAACGCCCCGGGCCGCTTCCGCTTCGACTTCGGCTCGCCCGCCGCCGTTCCGGGCAGCGTGCTGGTGGACGTCGAGCAGAAGATCAACGACGTGCTGGGCCGCGAGCTGGAGGTCACCGCCGAGGTCATGACGATGGACCAGGCCCGCAAGGCCGGCGCCATCGCGATGTTCGGCGAGAAGTACGGCGACGAGGTGCGGGTCGTCTCGATCGGCGACTTCTCCAAGGAGCTGTGCGGCGGCACCCACGTCGGCAACACCGCCCAGCTGGGCCTGGTGAAGCTGCTCGGCGAGTCCTCGATCGGCTCCGGCGTGCGCCGCGTCGAGGCGCTGGTCGGCGTCGACGCGTACAAGTTCCTGGCCCGCGAGCACACCGTGGTGGCCCAGCTCACCGAGCTGGTCAAGGGCCGCCCGGAGGAGCTGCCGGAGAAGATCTCGGGCATGCTCGCCAAGCTCAAGGACGCCGAGAAGGAGATCGAGCGCTTCCGCGCCGAGAAGGTGCTGGCCGCCGCGGCGGGCCTGGCCGACTCGGCCGAGGACGTGCACGGCATCGCCGTGGTCGCCGCGCAGGTCGCCGACGGCGTGGGCGCGGACGAGCTGCGCAAGCTGGTCCTGGACGTGCGCGGCCGCCTGGGCGCCCGCCCGGCCGTGGTCGCCGCGTTCACGGTGGCCAACGACCGCCCGCTGACCGTGATCGCCACCAACGAGGACGCCCGCGGCCGCGGCATCAAGGCCGGCGAGCTGGTCCGCACCGCCGCCAAGACCCTCGGCGGCGGCGGTGGCGGCAAGGACGACGTCGCCCAGGGCGGCGGCTCCAACCCGGCCGCGGTCGGCGAGGCGATCGCCGCGGTGCGCGGCCTGGTCGCGGAGCGCGCCAGCTGATGGAGCAGGAGGAGAGGCCCTTCCGGCGTGGGCGGCGGATCGCCGTCGACGTCGGTGACGCCCGGATCGGGGTCGCGTCCTGCGACCCCGACGGGGTGCTCGCCACACCGGTGGAGACCGTTCCGGCCGGGGTGAAGTCGCAGGCCAGGATCGCCGCGATCGTCGAGGAGTACGACGCGATCGAGGTGATCGTCGGGCTGCCGCGCTCGCTCAGCGGCAAGGAGGGTCCGGCCGCGGAGAAGGTCCGGGCCTACGCCACGCGGCTGGCCAACCGGGTCTACCCGGTGACGGTGCGGCTGGTGGACGAGCGGATGACGACCGTCACCGCGACCCACGGGCTGCGCGCCTCGGGGGTCAAGGCGAAGAAGGGCCGCTCGGTGGTCGACCAGGCCGCCGCGGTGGTGATCCTCCAGACCGCCCTTGAGTCCGAACGGGTGAGCGGACGCCCGCCCGGTGAGAGCGTCGAGGCGACCGGCTGACCGGCCTGCTCTAACGTCCCGAAGAGGGGTCCGTGCGGACACGTCCGCACCGACCCCCCCTTAGTTGGGTTTAGGGTGGGGGTGGGGGGGATGGTGATGGATTAGCGGGGGGGGGGGGCGGGTATGAGGGCGTGGGGGGCCCCCCGGGGGCCCCG
>NZ_JBHJWG010000020.1:20638-84979 GCF_042266305.1 Kitasatospora sp. NPDC056076 | reverse complement strand
GCTCGGGGGGCGCGCCCCCCCGCCCGTGCGGCGCGTCCCGGCTCCGGGCGTCCGGCCCTCACCTACCGCCCCTTCGTGGGGGCGGTGCCGAAACGCCCCCCCGCACCCCTCTTTCGTTCGTTTCCGTGTCCGTTTCGGATCGATCTGCATCGATTCGCGTCGGCTCGGAGCGATTCTCAGCGATTCGGGACCGCCGAGGGGACCGCGAGCCATGACCGACCAGGACTTCCACCCGGGGCTCACCCCGGGACACCTGGGTGCGCCGGTGCTGGAGCCGGAGGGCCGTCCTCCGGGTGCGCCCCGGCCGCGCTCCGATGCGCCGGATCCGCACCGACGGCGTAACGGACTGGCCTGCGGACTCACCGCCTTCGCCCTGGTCGCCGTCTTCGGCGGGATCGGGCTCACCGGCTACACCTGGTTCCAGCACCAGCGCAAACCCGCGGCGGCCGCCGACTACGCGGGGCAGGGCAACGGCAGCGTCCAGGTCTCGGTGCCGGAGGGCGCGGGCCTGTCCCAGATCGCCTCCGCGCTGGTCCGCAACGGGGTGGTGGCCAGCTCGCTCGCCTTCACCCGGGCGGCGAAGGGCAGCGCGGCCGCCGCCGGGCGGATCCAGCCTGGCACGTACACCTTGAAGCAGAAGATGTCGGCCGCCGCCGCGCTGTCCGTCCTGATCGACCCGGCCAACGCCAACGGCCTCACCATTCCCGAGGGGTGGCGCGGCTACCAGATCTTCGCGGCGATCGACAAGAAGCTCAACCTCCCCGCGGGCACCACCCAGAAGGCCGCCCAGGACCAGGGCGCCGAACTCGGCCTCCCGGACTTCGCCAAGGGCAGCCCCGAGGGCTACCTGTTCCCGGCCACCTACGCCGTCACCGACGGGACCACCGCGCTGGACCTGTTGAAGCAGATGGTCGAGCGGGCGGGCAAGGAGTTCAGCCGGGACGACGCCAACGTCGTCGCGCAGAACCTCGGGCAGAGCCTGTACGGGCTGGTCACCGTCGCCAGCATGGTCCAGGGCGAGGCCGACAACACCGAGGACATGGGCAAGGTGGCCCGGGTCATCTACAACCGGTTGGCCAAGGGGATGCCGCTCCAGCTGGACTCCACCATCAACTACGCCCTCGGCCGCTCGACCCTGAACACCACGGTCACCGACACCAGGCTGGACTCCCCGTACAACACCTACCTGCACCCGGGCCTGCCGCCGTCGCCGATCTCCAACCCGGGCCGGCAGGCGATCATGGCGGCGCTGGACCCGACGCCGGGGGACTGGGTCTACTTCGTGACCGTGAAGCCCGGGGACACCCGCTTCACCGACAGCTTCGAGGTGCAGCAGAAGAACGTCGCCGAGTTCAACGCCGCCCGGGCGGCCAAGCCGAGCGCCCCGGACTCCCCCGCTCCGAACGCCGCCGCCACCCCCTCGACACCGGGCGCCGCCACCCCGTGACGGCCCCGTACGCCGAGCGTGAGGTCGCTCACTGACAGTGCGTCCGCCCGGGCGGGGGTACGGCTGCGGTACGGTAACGTCTCCTCCCAGGCGCTGCGCTAGCACGCCGGTTCGAGAATCAGCCGGGACCGCGTCGTCCCGGACGGCCGGTCCGATCCTCCGGTCGTCACCGTCGGTTAAGGGGATCAATGACCGATCTGGGTGGGGGCTACGGCCCCCAGGGCGAGCCGTGGCACCCCGGTGATCCCGGGTACGGCGGTCAGCAGCCGGTCCCCGGCCAGCAGGACGGCCAGTGGCAGCAGTACCCGCAGCAGGACCAGCACGGCCAGCAGCCGTACGGGGACGCGCAGCAGGGGTACCCGCAGCAGCAGATCCACAACGGCCACCCCCAGCAGATGATGCCGCCCCAGGGGTACCAGCAGCATGGCATGCCGCAGCAGGGGTACCCGCAGCAGCAGATGCCGCAGCAGGGCTTCGACCAGGGGTACCCGCAGCAGGGCATGGGCCAGCCCGGCATGGGTCAGCAGGGCATGGGTCAGCAGGGGCAGGTCTACCCGCAGCAGATGCAGCAGGGGATGCCCCCGCAGGGGTACGGGCAGCAGCAGATGCCGGTGCAGCAGCAGGGCATGCCGCAGCAGGTGCAGCAGGGGATGCAGCCGGGGATGCCCCAGCAGCAGGCCGGCATGCAGCAGGCCGGCATGCAGCAGGCCGGCATGCAGCAGGCGGGTGTGCAGCAGCCCGCTCCGCAGCAGGCCCGGCCGCGGCGCGCCCGCCCGGCCGTGGAGCCCGAGGCCGCCTCCGGTCCCGGCCCGGACGGCATCGACTGGGAGGCCGAGGCCGCCGCGCTGGAGTCCGGCGCCGATCCGGTCGGCGGCGCGCACGAACCCGCGGAGGGGGAGTGGGACGGCCGCGCCGCGGAGGAGCACCACGAGGGCGACCTCTACCTCGACGAGCACGCCGAGGCCGAGCAGAGCGGTTTCCTCGGGGAGCAGGACGACTCCCGCGAGGCGAAGAAGAAGCGCAAGGAGAGCGGCAAGAAGGCCGGCCGTCGCAACGGCGGCGCCTGCCTGGTGGTCGCCGTGGTGCTGCTGGGCCTGCTCGGCGGCGGGGGCTGGTGGGGCTACGGCTTCTACCAGGACCACTTCGGCCCGCCGCCGGACTTCACCGGCGAGGGCACCGGCTCCGTCCAGATCGAGGTCAAGCAGGGCGCGGTCGGCGGGCAGATCGGTGCCGCCCTCAAGGCCGCCGGTGTGGTCAAGAGCGTCGACGCCTTCACCAAGGCCTGTGACGCCGAGCCCAAGTGCACCACGATCCAGTACGGCTTCTACACCTTGAAGAAGGAGATGCCGGCCGCGGCCGCGGTCAAGGAACTGCTGGACCAGGCGGGCGGCGCGGCGATCGTGTTCCCGGAGGGCAAGAACTCCTCCGAGATCTACGCCACCATCGACAGCAAGTTGAAGCTCCAGAAGGGCACCACGGCGGGCGTCGCCAAGGCGCAGGTCAACGACCTCGGGCTGCCGGCGTACGCGAACGGCAACATCGAGGGCTTCCTCTGGCCGACCCGCTACAACATCGCCGACGGCATGAAGCCCGAGGACCTGCTCAAGCAGATGGTGAAGACCGCCACCGACAAGTACGCGAACCTCGACGGCCAGGCCTCCAAGGCGGGCCTCAAGAACGGCTACGAGGTGGTCATCGAGGCGAGCATCCTGCAGCGCGAGGGCAACAACCCGGGCGACTTCGCCAAGATGGCCAGGACCATCCAGAACCGGCTGGCCAGCGACGCCGTGCGCCACACGCTCGGCATGGACACCACGCTGCAGTACTCGCTGGGCCGCAAGGAGCTCACGTCGAAGGACATCAACGACGGGTCCAACAAGTTCAACACCTACATCAACCCGGGCCTGCCGCCGACGCCGATCTCCAACCCCGGTGACGAGGCGCTCAACGCGGTGCTCAACCCGGCGGACGGCAAGTGGCTGTACTTCATCGCGATGTCCCCGACCAACACCCTGTTCGCCGAGACGGACAAGGAGCACGCGGCCAACGTCGAGGCGTACTGCAAGGCAGCGGGCCAGGGCTTCGACAAGGTCGGCCTGCACTGCACCACGAAGTAGGCGGCACCACCGAGTAGCCGTCACCGCACCGTCGTTCACGGAGAGGCAGTGTTGACCAGCAAGCACCGGGCGGCCGTCCTCGGCTCGCCGATCGCCCACTCGCTCTCGCCCGACCTGCACCGGGCCGCCTTCGCGGCGCTCGGGCTGGACGGCTGGCACTACGACCGCTTCGAGGTCGACGAGGCCGCCCTGCCCGGGTTCCTCGCCGGGCTGGACGAGGCCGAGTGGGCGGGGCTGTCGCTGACCATGCCGTTGAAGCGGGCGATCATCCCGCTGCTGGACGAGGTCAGCGCCACGGCCCGGGCGGTGGACGCGGTGAACACCGTGGTGTTCACCGCCGACGGGCGGCGCACCGGGGACAACACCGACGTCCCCGGCCTGGTCAACGCGCTGCGCGAGCGCGGCATCGCCGAGGTGTCCGCCGCCGCCGTGCTGGGGGCCGGGGCCACCGCCTCCTCGGCGCTGGCCGCGCTGGCCCAGGTCTGCACCGGCGAGGTGACGGTCTACGTGCGCAGCGCCGAGCGGGCCCGGGAGATGGCCGAGCTGGGCGAGCGGCTCGGCGTGGCGGTGCGGACCGAGGACTGGGAGCGCGGAGCGGAGGCGCTGGAGCGGCCGCTGACCGTCTCCACCACCCCGGTCGGGGCGACCGACGGCTTCGCCGCGGGGCTGCCCACGGACCCGGGGGCGCTGTTCGACGTGCTGTACCACCCGTGGCCGACGGCGCTGGCCGCCGCCTGCGCCGCGCGCGGGGCGACCGTCCTCGGCGGACTGGACCTGCTGGTCCACCAGGCGGTGCTGCAGAGCGAGGCCTTCACCGGGCGGGCGCCCGGGCCGCTGGCGGCGATGCGCGGGGCGGGGGAGCGGGCGCTGGCCGGGGGCTGAGCCCCCGGGCCGGACGTGCCGCCGCGCGCGGCCGAATCGTTTCGTGGAGTGACCGGTTGCCGTCCGTCACGCGGACTGTGCCCCCGGGGGCTGCCGGGTCATGAAAGGATTCGGACAGAAGGCACGCTCGGGCGGGCCCCGGCGGTGCCGTGGGCCGGCCCGCTGATGAAGGAGCTCCGTTGGGTACGTTGCGCTGGCTGACGGCGGGGGAGTCGCACGGCCCCGCACTCGTCGCGACGCTGGAAGGCCTGCCCGCCGGTGTACCGGTCACCACCGACGTGGTGGCCGACGCGCTGGCGCGCCGCCGGCTCGGTTACGGCCGCGGGGCGCGGATGAAGTTCGAACAGGACGAGGTGACCTTCCTCGGCGGCGTCCGGCACGGCCTGACCATGGGCAGCCCGGTCGCGATCATGGTCGGCAACACCGAGTGGCCGAAGTGGGAGCAGGTCATGTCGGCCGACCCGGTCGACCCCGAGGTGCTGGCGGGCCTGGCCCGCAACGAGGCGCTGACCCGCCCCCGGCCCGGCCACGCCGACCTGGCCGGCATGCAGAAGTACTCGATCGAGGAGGCCCGGCCGATCCTGGAGCGCGCCAGCGCCCGGGAGACGGCCGCCCGGGTCGCGCTGGGCGCGGTCGCCCGTGCGTACCTGCGCGAGGTGGCCGGGATCGAGATCGTCAGCCACGTGGTCGAGCTGGCCGCCGCCAAGGCGCCGGCCGGCGTGCTGCCGCTGCCCTCGGACGAGGCCCGGCTGGACGCCGACCCGGTGCGCTGCCTGGACGCGGACGCGTCGAAGGCGATGGTCGCCGAGATCGACCAGGCCCACAAGGACGGTGACACCCTCGGCGGCGTGGTCGAGGTGCTCGCGTACGGCGTGCCGGTGGGCCTCGGCTCGCACGTGCACTGGGACCGCCGGCTGGACGCGCGGCTGGCCGCCGCGCTGATGGGCATCCAGGCGATCAAGGGCGTCGAGGTCGGCGACGGCTTCGACCTGGCCCGGGTCCCCGGGTCGCAGGCCCACGACGAGATCGTCCCGACCCCCGAGGGCGTCAAGCGCACCTCCGGCCGCTCCGGCGGCACCGAGGGCGGCCTGTCCACCGGCGAGGTGCTGCGGGTGCGGGCCGCGATGAAGCCGATCGCGACCGTGCCGCGGGCGCTGCAGACCCTGGACGTGCGCACCGGTGAGCCGGCGAAGGCGCACCACCAGCGTTCGGACGTCTGCGCGGTGCCGGCCGCCGGCATCGTCGCCGAGGCGATGGTCGCGCTGGTGCTGGCGGACGCGGTGAACGAGAAGTTCGGCGGCGACAACGTCTCCGAGACCCGCCGCAACGTCCAGGGCTACCTCGACAACCTGATCATCCGATGACGAAGCCCGTCGTGGTGCTGGTCGGCCCGCCCGGCAGTGGCAAGTCCACCGTCGGGCGGGTCCTGGCCGAGCGCCTGGGCGTCGGCTTCCGGGACACCGACGCCGACATCGAGGCGCTGGCCGGCAAGCCCATCCCGGAGATCTTCATCGACGAGGGCGAGCCGCACTTCCGCGAGCTGGAGGTCCGCGCCGTGCGCGCGGCCGCCGAGGGACACGACGGGGTGCTGGCGCTCGGCGGCGGCGCGGTGCTGGCCGAGGCCACCCGTGCGCTGCTGCGCGAGCTGCCGGTGGCCTTCCTGGAGGTCCCGCTGGGCGACGCGGTCAAGCGGGTCGGCCTGGACGCCCCGCGCCCGCTGCTGGCCGTCAACCCCCGGGCCCGCTGGCGCGAGCTGATGGAGGCCCGCCGCCCCCTCTACCTGGAGGTGGCCACCGCCGTCGTCGACACCGCCGACCGCACCCCCGAGCAGGTCGCGGACGCCGTACTGGAAGCACTGGAGCTGAACACCCCCCATGACTGACACCACCGTCAGGATTCACGTCGGCGGCAGCGCCGGCCACGACCCGTACGACGTGCTGATCGGGCACCAGCTGCTCGGCGAGCTGGCGCCGCTGATCGGGACCCGGGCCAAGCGGGTCGCGATCATCCACCCGGAGGCGCTGGCCGCCACCGCCGACGCCGTCCGCGAGGACCTGGCCGGCGAGGGGTACGAGGCGATCGCGCTCCAGGTGCCCAACGCCGAGGAGGCGAAGAGCGCCGAGGTCGCCGCGTACTGCTGGTCGGTGCTCGGCCAGACCGGCTTCACCCGCAGCGACGTCGTGGTCGGCCTCGGCGGCGGGGCCACCACCGACCTGGCCGGCTTCGTCGCGGCCACCTGGCTGCGCGGGGTGCGCTGGATCTCCATGCCCACCACGCTGCTCGGCATGGTCGACGCGGCCGTCGGCGGCAAGACCGGCATCAACATCGCCGAGGGCAAGAACATGGTCGGCGCCTTCCACCCGCCGGTGGGCGTGCTGGCCGACCTCGGCACCCTGGAGACCGTGCCCAAGCACGACTACGTCTCCGGCCTCGCCGAGGTCATCAAGTGCGGCTTCATCGCCGACCCGGCCATCCTCGACCTGATCGAGGCGGACCCGGAGGGCGCCAGGACGCCGGCCGGCCCGCACACCGTCGAGCTGATCCGCCGGGCCATCCAGGTCAAGGCCGACGTCGTCTCCGGGGACCTCAAGGAGTCCGGCCGGCGCGAGATCCTCAACTACGGCCACACCCTCGGCCACGCCATCGAGCGCAACGAGCGCTACAAGTGGCGGCACGGCGCGGCGATCTCCATCGGCATGGTCTTCGCCGCCGAACTCGGCCGCCTGGCGGGCCGGTTGGACGACGAGACGGCCGACCGCCACCGCACCGTGCTGGCCTCGGTCGGCCTGCCGCTGACGTACCGGGCGGACGCCTGGCCCAAGCTGCTGGACGCGATGAAGATCGACAAGAAGTCGCGCGGCGACCTGATCCGCTTCATCGTCCTGGACGGCCTGGGCAAGACCTCCGTGCTGGAGGGCCCCGACCCGTCGCTGCTGGTCGCCGCGTACGCGGAGGTCTCGGCGTGACCCGGGTGATGGTGCTCAACGGCCCCAACCTGGGCCGGCTGGGCAGCCGGGAGCCGGACGTCTACGGGGCCACCTCGTACGCCGGGCTGGTCGAGCGCTGCACCGCGCTCGGCAAGGAGTTCGGCTTCGAGGTCGAGGTGCACGAGACCAACTCCGAGCAGCAGATGGTGGAGTGGCTGCACGAGGCGGCCGACGGGCAGGTGCCCGTGGTGATCAACCCGGGCGCGTTCACCCACTACTCGTACGCGATGCGGGACGCCGCGGCGCAGCGCACCGCGCCGCTGATCGAGGTGCACATCTCCAACCCGTACGCGCGGGAGACCTTCCGGCACAACTCGGTGATCGCGGCGGTGGCCTCCGGCACCATCGCGGGCTTCGGGATCGGGTCCTACGAGCTGGCGCTGCGGGCGCTGGCGGAGCAGCTCGCCGCGCGCTGAGGAGCGGGGTGGCGGGGCCTTGGGGCACGGGTTTCGGGTGCCGTCGACGGTCGCTGAACGGCTGTGACGGGAACCGACCGGATTCGACGCGAGTTGACCTTGTGACGGGCGCGAGTTGGCCGACGGTTGACCCGAGTTGACGCCGGTCGACCACGAGCCGACCTGGGCCGAAACCGCCCGTGGCCGGGCGAGCAGGGCGCGTTCGGCGGCCCGGCGGCGGACTGTGCCCGCTGCCGGGCCGCCGTGTAATGTCCCCGCTGAGAGGTGTCGGGAGGTGCCGTGACGCAGTACGCCGGAGGCGGGGAGGTCCCGCCGCGTCCCGCCGCTCCGCCGGTGCCGCCGGTGGGCGGTGCGGGGGTGTCCCCGCCGGTCGTTCCGGCCCCGGTCGCCGCGCCCGCCGCGCCCGCCGCGACGCCTCCGCCGCCTCCGTCGCCGCCGCCCGCCGCGGTGTCCGTCACGGCTCCGGCCCCCGTCCCGAACCCCGTGCCGGTGCCGCTGCCGAACCCGGTGGCGGCGCCGAACCCCGTGTCCGTCCCCGCCGCGGCACCGCCGCCCGTGCCCCTCCCGGCCGGCGGCACCGGGCACTTCGTGCTGCCCGCCGGCACGCCCGTCCAGCTCCCCGCCCACCCCTCGCAGCGCCACACGCCCGCCGGCCCCATCGCCGTCCTGCTGATCGGCCCGGCCGGGGCGGGCAAGACCACCGTCGCCCGGTACTGGGCCGAGCGCCGGGGCACCCCGACCGCGCACATCAGCCTGGACGACGTCCGCGAGTGGGTGCAGTCCGGCTTCGCCAACCCGCAGGCCGGCTGGAACAACGCCTCCGAGGCCCAGTACCGGCTGGCCCGCCGGACCTGCGGCTTCGCCTGCCGCAACTACCTGGCCAACGGCATCTCCTGCATCATCGACGACGCCGTCTTCCCGGACCGCCCGGCGATCGGCCTCGGCGGCTGGAAGCGGCACATCGGCCCGGGCATGATCCCGGTGGTGCTGCTGCCCAGCCTGGACTCGGTGCTGCGCCGCAACGCCCGCCGCGGCGGCACCAGGCGGCTCGGCGACGAGGAGGTCGCGCGCATCCACGGGCGGATGGCCGGCTGGTACAACTCCGGACTGCCGATCATCGACAACTCGTACCTGGACGTCGCCGGTACGGCCGCCGAGCTGGACCGGGTCATCCTGGCCCGGCTGATGGGCATGCCGGTCCGCTGACCACGGGGTTCGGGCGCGGCCGGGGGCGGCTGAGATGATGGACGGGTCCTGCCAGAACCACCCGGGGAGCTGACGTCCGTGCCGGAAGGCCACATCATCCACCGCCTCGCCGGCCAGAACCGGAAGGCCTTCGGCGGCCGCCCGGTGCAGGTCTCCAGCCCGCAGGGCCGCTTCGCCGACGAGGCCAAGGCGCTCGACGGGCAGCTGCTCATCGGCGCGGAGGCCACCGGCAAGCACCTCTTCCTCGGCTTCGAGGAGAGCGGCTGGGTGCACATCCACCTCGGGCTCTACGGCGGCTTCACCTTCGGCACCGGCCCGGCGCCCGAGCCGGTCGGGCTGATCCGCCTGCGGCTGGCCAACGACGACGGCTACGCCGACCTGCGCGGCCCCAACACCTGCGCGCTGGTCACCGGGGCCGAGAAGGCCGCCGTCGCCGCCCGCCTCGGCCCCGACCCGCTGCGCGCCGACGCCGACCCGGAGGCCGCCTGGCGCCGGATATCGGGCAGCCGCACGACCGTCGCCGCGCTGCTGATGGACCAGAAGGTGCTGGCCGGGGTCGGCAACGTGTACCGCGCCGAGGTGCTGTTCCGCCACCACATCGCCCCGCACCGGGCCGGCCGCGACCTCACCCGCCGCGAGTGGGACGCGATCTGGGCCGACCTGGTCGACCTGATGCACCAGGGCGCCGCCGCCGGCCGGATCGACACCGTGCGCCCCGAACACACCCCCGAGGCGATGGGCCGCCCACCCCGGGTCGACGACCACGGCGGCGAGGTCTACGTCTACCGCCGCGCCGCGATGCCCTGCCTGGTCTGCGGCACGGAGGTGCGGACGGAGGCGCACGCGGCGCGCAACCTGTTCTGGTGCCCGACCTGCCAGGCGGCCTGAGGAGGATTCAGGCGCCAGGGACCACCCGACGCCGTAGGCTGGGCCCGGGCTGGTCGGAGGGAGCGCGCGGGTGGACGGCTACGAGGTGTCCAACAGCTTGTCGGGCGCGGTGGTGCACGGCAACGTGGTCCAGGGCGGGAACGTCACGGTCCAGCTGCCCCCGAAGCACCGAGTCCCGTACCAGGTCAGGCCGCCGCGGAAGAGCTTCGTCAACCGGGAGCGCGAACTCGCCGCGCTCACCGCCGCTTCGGGCGAGGCCGAGCGGGGCGGACCGGCCATCGTGGTGTTCACCGGCCTGGGCGGCGTCGGCAAGACCGAGCTGGTGGCCAAGTTCGCGATGGAGCAGGCGGAGCGCTTCCCGGGGGGTGTGCTCTACGCGGATCTCAAGGCCTACCGGCACCGCTCGGCGGTGGATCTGGCCGGGGTGCTGGAGGGCTTCCTCCGCGCTCTCGGGGTCCGCCCGCCGGACGCGGAGGCGGAGCGCTTCGGGGAGTTCCGGACGGTGACCGCCGAGCAGCGCTGCCTGGTCCTCCTGGACAACGCCGAGCACGCCGCCGAGGTGCGCGCCCTGCTGCCCTCCAGCGGGATGGTGGTGGTGGCGAGTCGGCGGCGGCTGGACGCGTTGCGGATGGACGGTGCCGAGGTGCGGCAGCTGGACCGCCTGGGCGCGACGGCCGCGGCCGCGCTGGTGCGGGGCTGGCTGAGCGCCGAGCGCGGCACCGACGACGAGGTGGCGGCACTGGTGGAGCGTTGCGACGGGCTGCCGATCGCGCTGAACGCGGTCGGCAGCCAGCTGCTGCGTCGGGGCCGGCTGTCGGTGGGTCAGGTGATCGCCGAACTGTCCCACCAGGAGGGCAGGTTGGCGGTGCTGGACAACGACGAGGGGAACCTGCGGGGAACGTACGACCCGGTGTACGAGCGGCTCTCGCCGCAGGGGCGGGCGCTCTACCACCTGATCGGTGTGCACCCGGGCCCGTTCGTGTCGGCCGAACTGGCGGCCGCGGTGGGCATCGAACGGGCGGAGGACGCCCTGGACGAGCTGTGTGCCGTCCACCTCCTGGACGTGGTCGTCGACCAGGGGGTGGACGACCGCTTCCAGGTCCACGAGGTGGTGCGCACCCACGCCTACCTCTGCGCCCGTGAACTGCCCGACCGCACCGAGCTGTTGGCGCGGGCGGTGGCGTACTACCGGGGCAGGGCGTCGGTGGCCGACCGGGCGACCGGGCCACGGCTCCGGTTGCAGGACCCGACCGGCGACGCCCTGCCCGGCTTCCGGTCCGGAGCGGACGCGCTGGAGTGGCTGCACGCGGAACGGGCGAACCTGCGAGCGGTGGTGAAGGCCGCGGCCGACCAGCAGTGGCACGACGAGGCGTGGTGGCTGTGCGAGTCGCTGTGGCCGCTCTACCACGGTCGGAAGCTCTACGAGGACTGGATCGCCACCCACCGGACCGGCATCGAGTCGGCCCGGTGGGCCAACAACCCGGACGCGGTGGTCCGGATGCACAACCAGTTGGCCCGGGCGCATTACGAGCGCCAGGACTTCCGGCTCGCCGCCGAGCAGTTGGCGCTCGCCACCGAGCAGGTGCCGCTGGTGGCCAACCGCCAGGTGGTGGGCGTGCTGTACGAGACGGACGGCCTGCTGTGCCTGGCCGACGGCCGGCCCGGTGACGCCGTCGAGCGGTTCACGCTGGCGCTGGAGGAGAACCGGGGCGATGCCCACGGCGAGATCGTGCAGAGCTACAACCTGGCGCAGGCCCTGATCGCCGACGGCCGCCCGGAGGAGGCGCTGGCCGTGCTCGCGGAGGCCGGTGCCCGGGCCGTGGACACGGACGACCGGGACATGCTGATGAAGCTGCCGCTGGTCCGCGCCCGGGCCCACCGCGCGCTCGGCCGGCTCGACCTGGCCGTCGCGGACGCGGGCGACTGCGTGCGGCGGGCCGAGGAACGCAAGGCGTACCCGAAGGAGGCCCAGGCGCACACCCTGCTGCTCGCCCTCGCCGAGGAGCTGGACGACCCGGAGTTGGCGGCGCGGAGCCGGGCCCGGCTGCGGGAGCTGGCCGGTTAGGCCCTGTCCGGGCCGGTCAGGGCCCGGCGGTGAAGGCGACCCGGGTGCAGTGCCGGCCGGTGCGGACGGTGAGGCCGTGCTCGGGCAGGCCGGCCGGGTCGCCGCCGTCGGAGAGCCAGCAGGCGACGGCGGAGCCGAGCAGCAGGGGGTCGAGGACGGGCTCGGGGCTGCCGAAGTCGCGTGCGGCGTGGGCTTCGAGGAGTCGGCCGCCGGGCAGCCGGAGCAGGTGCCGGGCCGGGCCGAGGGCGGCCACCGCGACGGCGAGGCCGGGCAGTTCGAGGGCGGTGTCGGCGAGCCACTCGACGGCGGGGCGTTCGGCCCGGGCCTCGGTGCGGGCGAGGACTTCGGCGGTGTACCGCAGGGCGTCGCCCGGGTGGTCGTCGGTGAGGGCGTGGAAGCCGCGCGGGGTGTGGTCGTCGGGGTGGAAGGGGTAGCGCCGCAGGCTGACCTCCGTCCCCTCGCTCTTGCCCTCGACGTCGTACGCGCTGGGCCCTTCGCCGCCTCCGGGCCGGGGCGCGGGCTTGGGGTAGGGCGGCAGGACGGGTTCGCCGGCGGGCTCGTCGAGGCCGTCGAGGAAGGAGTAGAGCAGTGGGCGCAGCAGTCGGGCGGATTCGCCGCGGTGGGCGAGCGAGCGGTCGGTGATGGCGGTCAGGTCGGTGCGGTCGTCCGGGGTCCGGGCCAGGGCGAGTTCGAGTTGGGCGGCGAGGTCGCCGTCGGGGTCGAGGACGGGTGCGGCCTGGCCGAAGGCGTAGCTGGGGGACCGCGGGTCGAGTTCGGCGGCGCCGGTGGCGACGATCATCGTGGGCCGTCGCAGGGCGGCGCCGTAGAAGGAGACCGAGCCGTGGTCGCCGATCATGACGTCGGCGGCGACGAGGGCGGCCTGCCAGCCCTGGTGGGGCGGGACGAGGCGCAGGCCCATCCGCCGGGCGTCGTCGAGCAGGGCCGCCGGGTCGTGCCGGCTCCAGATGTTGGGGTGCAGCACGACGGCCACCGCGTACTCGTCGGCGGGCAGTCGGCGGACCAGCCGCTGCGGCAGGTCGGGGTGACGGCCGAATAACGAGTGCTCGCTCCAGGTGGAGTCGACGACGACGAGTCGGCGGCCGTCGACGGCGCCGAGGGCGGCGCGGTAGCCGTCGCGGGAGCGTCGGCTGCGCAGGATCCGGTCGAAGCACGGGTCGCCGACGACCTCGGCGACGTCCAGGGCCTCGGGGCAGGAGGCCCGCAGCCGGTCCAGCTGTTCGGGGTGGGAGAGGCCGAGGACGTCGACGAACACCTCTCCGCGGTGGGTGAGTTCGTTGCGGGAGAGGCCGGCGGAGCTGACCGCGTCGCCGGTGGACTCGGTGACCAGGCGGTTGTAGCCGGCACCGTGCGGGAGGACGACCAGGCGGGCGTCCAGCCGGTGCATGGAGGCGTGGACGGCGCAGGCGACGGCCAGGTCGAAGCGGTGGCGGACGGCGTCCTCCCAGTCCAGCACGGTGTAGCCGGGCAGGCCGTGGAGGTACTCGTCCAGGGCGCGGTCGGCGAAGGCGGAGCCGGGGTTGACGGTGAAGTACCGCTCGATGCCGTCCGGGTCGAGCAGGGTGAGGACGTCCAGGACCCGGGTCGCCGAGGTGAGGGTGCGGGCGACCGCCAGCACGCGGGCCTTGACCGGGCGGGTGTTCCAGCGGTCGGCGGGCCAGACGTGGGGGTGGGACGGCACATCGTGATCGTACTCACCCCGCCGCGCCCCCGGCGTGGTTTGCCGAGTGTCGGTCAGCCCGCCGCCGCGGCGGGCTCCTCGTGGTCGGCGGCGGCGCACTCGTCGAGGAGGGGGCGCAGGGCGTCGTCCACGAGCCGGTAGCGCACCACGCGTCCGTCCTTGTCGCCGGCGACCACGCCCGCCGTGCGGAGCAGTCGCAGGGCCTGGGAGACGGCCGGGTCGCGCATGCCGGTGGCGACCGCCAGGTCGCTGACGGCGAGCGGGCCGGCCCGGTGGAGGGCGAGCAGCAGGGCGAGCCGGCCGGGGTCGGAGAGCAGGGAGAACCGCTCGGCCCAGGTCCGGACGTGGGCGGTGTCCCCGATGGCGGCGATGGCCTCGCAGACCCGGTGTCCGTCGATGGTGCGGTGGCCCGCGCGGTCGGCCGGTACGAGATGCATGCGGACATTCTGGCAGCTCACGACCTGTGATCCTGGACACCTGCACAGGTGCGCAACCTTGCGAGGGTGTGGTCCTGCCCCTACGGTGTTCCCCGCCGTGGTGCTCGGGAAGACCGGTGACGGACCCTCAACAGGTCCCATTCCGGAGCGGCCCTCGCCACTGTGATCGGGGGACAGTCGTCCGGATCCACGTGCCACTGGGTGCTTCGTGCACCTGGGAAGGCGGGTCGGGAAGCCCCGTGAGCCAGGAGACCGGCCACGGCATCTCACGAAGTCATTCCACGAGGTGCTGGAGCGTGATCCGAAGATGACCCTGCCCGAAACCGCCGCGCCCGCCGAGGCGGGCCCCGCCCCCTCCGTACTGCCCACCTTCCGGTGGAAGCGCGAGGACACCCTCCGGACCGCCGGGTTGATGGGGGTGATCCTGGCCATGCACGTGGTGGCCTTCGGGACCCTCGTCTTCCTGGTCGCGCCGCACAACTACGCCGTCGGCACCCAGGTCTTCGGGGTGGGCCTGGGCATCACGGCCTACACCCTCGGCATGCGGCACGCCTTCGACGCCGACCACATCGCGGTGATCGACAACACCACCCGCAAGCTGATGGCGGACGGCAAGCGGCCGGTCTCGGTCGGCTTCTGGTTCGCGCTCGGCCACTCCTCGATGGTGGTCATCATGGCCGCCCTGGTGGCGGGCGGCGCCCAGCTGGCGAACACGCTGATGGACGACGACTCGGCCACCCACAAGTGGCTCGGGCTGGTCGGCACCACGGCCTCCGGGGCCTTCCTCTACCTGATCGGCGCGCTCAACCTGGCGGCGCTGCTCGGCATCCTCAAGGTGTTCCGCTCGATGCGGGCCGGGCAGTTCGACGAGTCGGAGCTGGAGGCGCACCTCGACTCGCGCGGCTTCATGGCCCGGATCCTGAACCGGGCGACCCGCTCGATCACCCGGCCCGGGCAGATGTTCCCGGTCGGCATGGTGCTGGGCCTGGGCTTCGACACCGCGACCGAGGTCACCCTGATGGTGATGGCCGGTTCGGGCGCGGCGGCCGGGCTGCCCTGGTACGCGATCGTCTGCCTGCCGCTGCTGTTCGCGGCCGGGATGAGCCTGTTCGACACCCTGGACGGGACGTTCATGAACTTCGCGTACCAGTGGGCCTTCTCCAACCCGGTGCGCAAGGTGTACTACAACCTGACCATCACCGGGCTGTCGATCGCGGTGGCCTTCATCATCGGCACCATCGAGCTGGTCGGCGTGCTGCACGAGAAGCTCGACCTGACCGACCCGGTGACCGGGTTCATCGCGGACATCTCGCTGGACAACGTCGGCTACGCGATCGCCGGGCTGTTCGTGGTGGTGTGGGCGATCGCCATCGCGTACTGGAAGCTGGCGGGCGTCGAGAAGCGCTGGACGCCCACGCAGCAGCAGTAGCGGTGGCGGCAGTGCCCGCGCGTCGCGAACGGCGCCTCCCCGAGCCGGGGAGGCGCCGTTCGCGTTCCGCCGTCAGTGCCGGTCGCCGTAGCGGCGGCGGAACTGCTCGACCCGGCCGGCGGTGTCGAGCACCCGGGACTGGCCGGTGTAGAAGGGGTGGCTCGCCGAGGAGATCTCGACGTCGATCACCGGGTAGGTGTTGCCGTCCTCCCACTCGACCGTGCGGTCACCGGTGACCGTGGAGCGGGTGAGGAAGGCGAGGCCGCCGACCTTGTCGCGGAAGACGACCGGGCGGTAGGCGGGGTGGATTCCGGGCTTCATGGCTGGGCTCCTCCGAGGGGGTTCGTGCGGTCAGCGCTCTTCGCGGAAGTCGACGTGCCGGCCCGCGACCGGGTCGTACTTGCGCAGGACCATCCGGTCCGGGTCGTTGCGGCGGTTCTTGCGGGTCACGTACGTGTAGCCGGTGCCGGCGGTGGAGCGGAGCTTGATCACGGGGCGCAGTTCGCTGCGGGCCATCGGGCGTCCTCCTGGGGTCTCGGGCCCGTGGACCCTCGGGGTCCGGGGGCCTCCGGGTGCGGGGTTCGCGGGGCTGGATCGGAACCGTACACCGAAATGGATGTCATTTTCATCTGGTGTAACGTGACCTCCGTCCTGCCCATTCCCGGACGCCAGGGAGCACCCATGTCCGCCCACTGCCGGCTCACCGGCCGCCGGCCCGGCTTCGGCAACGCGATCTCGCACTCGCACCGCCGCACCCCGCGCCGCTTCGACCCCAACATCCAGCGCAAGCGCTACTGGCTGCCCAGTGAGGGCCGGTACGTCCGGCTGGTGCTGAGCGCCAAGGGGATCAAGACCGTCGACACGATCGGCGTCGAGGCCGCCGTCGCCCGCATCCGCGCCCGAGGGTGGAAGGTCTGATGGCCAAGCAGAGCAAGATCGCCAAGAACGAGCAGCGGCGAGTGATCGTCGCCCGCTACGCCCAGCGCCGGGCCGAACTCAAGCGGCTCATCGCCCACCCCGGCACCGCCCCCGCCGAGCGCGCCGCCGCCCAGGCCGAACTCGCCCGCCAGCCCCGCGACGCGAGCCCCACCAGGGTCCGCAACCGCGATGCCGTCGACGGCCGGCCGCGCGGCTACCTGCGCGCCTTCGGCCTCTCCCGGGTCAACCTGCGCGTCCACGCCCACGCCGGACACCTGCCGGGCGTGCGCAAGGCGAGCTGGTGAGCGGCATGGACGGCACCAGGCTCCCGGTGGTGGTGGTCGCCGGGCTGCACCCGGACGAACGCCGGTCCGCCGTCGAGGAGTTGACGGCCGCCGCGGTGGACGCCGTGGTGCTGCGGCACGACCTGCGGGACGCCGCGCGCGGCCTGGTCCACCGCGAACTGCGGGACGCCGGCGGGGCGTTCGACACCGGCTCGGTCCCGCTGGTGAACGACTGCCCGTGCTGCGCCCTGCGCGAGGACCTGCTGCCCCGGCTGCTGGAACTCGCCGACGGCGGCCGGTACGGGCTCGCGGTGGTCGAACTCTGGGGCGGCAGCGACCCGCACCCCGCGGTCGAGGTGCTCGCCGGGGGCGAGGTGGACGGCCGCCCCCTGGCGGAGGCGATCGAACTCGCGGGCGTGGTCACCGCCGTCGACCCGGACCGGCTGGTCGGCGAACTCTCCGTGCCCGACGAGCTGGTGGAGCACGGGCAGCACACCGCCGCCCGGGACGAACGCACCCGCGCCGAGGCGCTCGCCCACCAGGTCGAGTACGCCACCACGCTCGCCGTGCCGCGCGCCACCGCGCACGCGCCGGGGCTCGCGCTGCTGCGCCAGCTCCACCCGACCGCCCGGGTGGTCCGGCTCGGCACCGGTGCGCTCGTCCGGGCCGCCCTCGGCGGCTTCGACGTGGCCGCCGCGCGCGACCGCGTCAACCCGGCGATCGCGCTGCTCCCCCAGGAGAGCGACGAGGCCGGGGTGAGCACCCTGGTCTGGGAGCGCCGCCGGCCGCTGCACCCGGAACGGCTGCACCGGGCCCTCGAACTGCTCGTCCCGGCCGCCCAGCGCAGCCGCGGCCGGTTCTGGCTCGCCAACCGGCCCGACCTGATGCTCGCCTGGGACGCGGCCGGGGCCAACCTCGCGGTCGAGGAGTGCGGGCCCTGGCTGATCGCCCTGCCCGACGCCGCCTGGGACCTCTACCCGCCGGCCCGCCGCGCCGCGGCCGCCCTCGACTGGCACCCCCTGCACGGGGACCGGGTGCAGCAGCTCAGCTTCACCGCGGAGGGGCTGGACGTCGACGGCC
Source organism: Kitasatospora sp. NPDC056076 (assembly GCF_042266305.1). Classification (NCBI taxonomy): domain Bacteria; kingdom Bacillati; phylum Actinomycetota; class Actinomycetes; order Kitasatosporales; family Streptomycetaceae; genus Kitasatospora; species Kitasatospora sp. NPDC056076. The sequence continues at coordinate 67,124 of NZ_JBHJWG010000020.1, read as the reverse complement.
TCACCGAACTGCTCGACTCCTGCCTGCTCACCGACGCCGAACTCGCCGCCGGCGAACCCGGCTGGAAGGCCCTCCCGGACGGCTTCCGGGACCTCCTCGACCCCGTCCACCACTGACCGACCCCGCCCACCACCGCAAGGGAGCACCCGTGCGCAACCGCACCGCCGCGCCGAAGGCCCGGCCCAACCCGCTGGTCGCGGCCGGCATCGAGTACGTCGACTACAAGGACACCGACCTGCTGCGCCGCTTCGTCTCCGACCGCGGCAAGATCCGCAGCCGGCGGGTCACCCGGCTCACCGTCCAGCAGCAGCGGGCGGTGGCCCGGGCGGTCAAGAACGCCCGCGAGACGGCCCTCCTCCCGTACGCCTCCGGCACCACCCGTTAGCCCGGACCCGACGGCCCGGCACCACCCGACAGGAGCCCCCGATGGCAGTTCCCAAGCGCAGGACCTCGCGCAGCAACACCCGGCACCGCCGCGCCCAGTGGAAGGCGACCGGCCCGAAGCTCGTCCCGATCACCCTGAACGGCCGGGAGATGCTCGTCCCGCAGAACCTCGTCCCGGCCTACCGCCGGGGCCTGATCGACCCGGAGGGGAGGTGACGGCGGTCAGCGGGGAGTGCGCAGGGGCGCGCGGGGCGCAGTGGGGTGCCGGCGCATCCCTCGGGGGTGCTCGGCGGGCGGTTCGGGCCGGGGGTTCGTAGGCTCGACGCATGGCGGATGCGTACGCGGGGCGGCGGGAGCGGGTGAGGGAGCACTGCAGCGCGGCCGGCGCCGACGCGGCGCTGATCACCCGGGCGGCGAACGTGCGGTACCTGACGGGCTGCGCGCCCTGCGGGGCGACCCTGCTGCTGACCCGGGACCGGGTGCTGCTGACGCTCCCGGACGACCTGCCGCCGGACGACTCGGGGGAGCACCTGATCGCCGCGGACGTCACCCAGGTGCCGGTGGCGGCCGGGGCGGACACCGCCCTGGCGGCCGCCGCCACCGCGGACCGGCTGGGGGTGCGCGACCTGGCGGTCGAGGAGCACGACCTGACCGTCACCCGGCACCGGGCGGTCGCGGGCCTGCTGGAGGGCGGCCGGCTGGCGGACCTCGGCCAGGTGGTGGAGCGGCTGCGGGTGGTCAAGGACGAGCACGAGATCGCGGACCTGCGGATCGCCGCCGAGATCGCCGACCAGGCGCTGGGCGAGCTGCTGGAGTCGATCCTGGTCGGCCGGACCGAGCGGCACCTGGCGATGGAGCTGGAGCGCCGGATGATCGACCACGGAGCCGACCGGGCGGCCTTCCCGGTGTCGGTCGGCACCGGCAGCCACTCCGGCCAGCCCGCCCACCAGCCCACCGACCGCCGGGTGGAGGAGGGCGACTTCCTCACCGTGGTGATGGGCGCCCAGTACCGGGGCTACGGCGTCTCGACCGCCCGGACCTTCGTGATCGGAGCAGCTCCCGCGCCCTGGCAGGTCGAGCTGCACCGGCTGGTCTTCCGCGCCCAGCGGGCAGGTCGGGAGGCGCTCGGCCCGGGCGTCGAGCAGTGCGTGCCCGACCGGGTGGCCCGGCAGGTCCTGGAGGCGGCCGGGCACGCCGAGGCCTCTCCGCACCCGGTCGGCCACGGCATCGGGCTGGAGATCCGGGAGGCGCCGCGCCTCGGTCCGTCGGACATGGGTAAACTGGACAGCCGCGTGCCGGTCACCGTCGGTCCAGGGGTCCACCTCCCGGGCAAGGGCGGGGTCCGGATCGAGGACACGCTCGTGGTGCGCCCCCTCGAGGAGGGCGGGCCCGAGCTGCTCACCATCACCACCAAGGAGCTCCTCGCCCTGTGACGGCGGCCCCCGGGCCGGCGGCAGGACGCGAACCCTTGGTTCCTTGACAGCTATATCCAGGAGTAAGTGCGCCCGTGGCTTCCACGAACGATCTCAAGAACGGCATGGTCCTCAAGCTGGAGGGCGGCAAGCTCTGGTCCGTCGTCGAGTTCCAGCACGTCAAGCCCGGCAAGGGCCCGGCCTTCGTGCGTACGAAGCTCAAGGAGGTCCTGACGGGCAAGGTCGTCGACAAGACCTTCAACGCCGGCACCAAGGTCGAGACCGCCAACGTCGACAAGCGCGGCATGCAGTTCTCGTACAAGGACGGCGAGAACTTCGTGTTCATGGACATGGACACCTACGACCAGATCACGATCGAGCCGGCCGTCGTCGGTGACGCCGCGAACTACCTGCTGGAGGGCTTCGAGGCCCTCGTCGCCACCAACGAGGGTGCGGTGCTCTACATCGAGCTCCCGACCTCCGTCGAGCTCGTGATCTCCCACACCGAGCCGGGCGTGCAGGGCGACCGCTCCACCGGTGGCACCAAGCCGGCCACCCTGGAGACCGGTGCCGAGATCCAGGTCCCGCTCTTCGTCGTCACCGGCGAGAAGGTCAAGGTCGACACCCGCGACGGCAGCTACCTCGGCCGGGTGAAGTAAGTCCGTGTCGGCCGCACGTAGCAAGGCCCGTACCCGGGCCTTCCAGATCCTCTTCGAGGCCGACCACCGCGGGGTCGACCCGCAGCAGGTCCTTGCCGACTGGGTGGCGCGCGCCCGCGAGCCCAAGCCCGACGAGGGCACCCCGCAGGTGGGCGAGTACACCATGGAGCTGATCGAGGGGTACGTCCAGCACGCGCGTCGCATCGACGACCTGATCGAGCAGTACGCGGTGGGCTGGACCCTCGACCGGATGCCGATCGTGGACCGCAACGTCCTGCGGCTCGGCGCGTACGAGCTGATCTGGGAGGACGGCGTCCCGGACGCGGTCGTCCTGGACGAGTCCGTCGAGATCGCCAAGGAGTTCTCCACGGACGACTCCCCGGCCTTCGTCAACGGCATGCTGGCCCGCTTCCTGGAGCTGAAGCCGAGCATCCGCCGCTGATCGGTGCTGTTCGCAGACGGCCGCAGGCCCCCGGAACTCCGGGGCCTGCGGCCGTTCCGCGTTTCACCTGGTGGGCGTAGGGTGGGTGCTACTCGTCAGTAACTTCGCCGACGGCGCCGTCGGCGACCCGAAGGGCAGGCCACACCCATGAGCACCGCGACCCGCAGCGAGTTCGACCGGGGCATCGCCCTCACCAGACACCCCGAGGAGGCCGGCCGCTACGAGGCCGAGCTCGGCGCCGGCTGGCAGATCGGCGGCGGGGTCAACGGCGGGCTGCTGCTCGCGGTGGCCGGACACGCGCTGTCGCTGGAGCACGGGCAGCACCCCGACCCGGTGTCGATCAGCGGTTACTACCTGTCCGCCTCCACCCCGGGCCCGGCCACCGTCCGCACCGAGGTGCTGCGCACCGGTCGCGGGCTGTCCACCGGCACCGCCTCGCTCAGCCAGGACGGCGTCGAACGCCTGCGCGTGGTGGCCAGCCACGGCGACCTCGCCGCCGCCGACGGCGAGGTGCGCACCACCGCGACCCCGCCGCAGCTGCCGCCGCCGGACCAGTGCATCGGCGTCGAGCACGCCCCCAGGCAGCTGATCGAGCAGGCCGCCCTGCTGGAGCGCTTCGACCTGCGGCTCGACCCGGCCACCGTCGGCTGGGCGCTCGGCCAGCCCTCCGGCAACGGCCGGATCCAGGGCTGGTTCCGGCTCGCCGACGGCCGCGACCCCGACCCGCTGCTGCTCCTGCTGGTCGCCGACGCGCTCCCGCCGGTCACCTTCGACCTCGGCCTGCCGGGCTGGGCCCCGACCGTCGAGCTGACCGTCCACCTGCGGGCCAGGCCCGCCCCGGGCTGGCTGCGGGTGGTCCACTCCACCCGCAACGTGGCCGGCGGCTACTTCGAGGAGGACGCCGAGGTCTGGGACGAGGCCGGACGCCTGGTCGCCCAGTCCCGGCAGCTGGCCCGGGTGCCGCGCTGAGGCCGCGACGACCCCTATTACCGGTGGTTACATTTCCGTGACACGCCGTACGTGTGTGGCGCGCGGAACTGGGGAGTAACACGGTCAGCGGCGAGCCCCGCCGCTGACCGTCACCGTACCGTTCGACGGCCCCCAGCAGATGTCAGGAGCCACCGATGACCAGCCGCAAGGGCCGCGCCCGCCGCAACTCCGACTGCACCGCCGGCGGCCTGCGCCCCGCGCTGCGGGCGCCGCACCGGCCGCGGCGGGTCGAGGGGGCCGAGCAGGCGTTCGTCCTCGGTGTGCTCACCAATGCCGCGGACTTCGCGCGGGCCCGGGCCTGGGGCGTGTGCGACGCCCCCGACTACGAGCGCTACCTGGCCGACACTGCGGAGCTGCTGGCCGACGCGCTGGAGCGGTTCGAGACCGTCCGGGCCCGGATGTTCCACCCGCAGGACTTCGAGGAGTTCTGCCTGCTGCACGGCCTGGACCCGGCCGAGTCCGCCGCCCGCGACCGCTACCTGGTCAACCCGCCGTTGCAGACCCAGCTGCTGCCCTACCAGGGCGAGGAACTGGCCGGGGACTTCGTGCCGCGACTGGTCCGGGCCCGGGAGAACGGGCTGACGCTCTGCCACGCCGACCTGCTGCTCGACGGCGGGCTGTACGGGGGCGCGGGGGAGACCGACGAGGAGCACGCGCGCTGGGTGCGGGCCGCCTACCAGCGCGGCGGCGAGGTGTTCCGCCGGATGCTGGTGGGCGCGGGCGCCGGGGTGTACGAGCTGCGCCTGCGGGTGGACGCGCCGGGCGGGCGGCTGGCCGCGGCGGCCCGGGTCCTGCAGTGGGAGGACGGCGTGGCGCGGATCAACGACGAGGACCTGGAGCTGGTCTGCGCGGTGCTGTGCGCCGGGCTGGCGCTGGAGCTGCCGGGCGTCGCGGTGCTGCACGGCTCGCAGGGGTCGGCGGCCTCCGGCGGAGCCGCCGAGAGGGCCCGCGGGGGAGCCGCTGGTGGGTCCCGCGGCGGAGCCGCTGACGGATGCTTCCTGCCCGCCGCCTGGGCGTGGTCGAGCAGCGGCCCGGACTGGGCGCCGGCCGCCCGCCCGGTGCGGCTGGACGGCGTGGCGGCGCAGCCGGGCTACAGCCTGGGCACGGTCTGCTGAGCCGGTGACCGCCCGGCACGCCGCGGCGCGGCCCCCGGAAACCGGGGGCCGCGCCGTGACGTTTCTGCAAGCCGTTGCAGGCCGAGGCCCGCTTTTCCGGCGGAGCCGGAGCGCGAGCGTCAGCTCGCGTCCTCCTCGCGCACCGCGCGGCGCGCGTCGGGGTTGAGCACGCCCCAGGAGATCAGCTGCTCGGTGAGGATCGACGGCGACTGGTCGTAGATCACGGCCAGCGTGCGCAGGTCGTCCTGGCGGATCGAGAGGACCTTGCCGTTGTAGTCGCCGCGCTGGCTCTGGATGGTCGCCGCGTAGCGCTGTAGCGGACCGGCCTTCTCGGACGGCACCTGGGTCAGTCTCTCCAGGTCGAGGACCAGGCGCGGCGGCGGCTCGGCCGCGCCGCCGGGGGTGCCTCCGGGCAGCAGTTCCTGCACCGGCACGCCGTAGAACTCGGCGAGCTCGGCCAGCCGCTGCACGGTGACCGCACGGTCGCCGCGCTCGTACGAGCCGACGACGACTGCCTTCCAGCGCCCCTGGGACTTCTCCTCGACACCGTGCAGGGAGAGCCCCTGCTGAGTGCGGATCGCTCGGAGCTTGCCTCCGAGCTGCTTCGCGTAGTCGCTGGACATTGATCTCCCCGGACGAGATTGCTTCGCGTTCAGTGGTGGGTCACGGGCGTTGCCGGCGTCGTTACCGGTGGGTTCGACGCCTGTCTCGTAACTCACTGTGAGGTTACGTAGAGTAAGGTAGTTGCGTCAAGCCGAATGGGGCAGTCGTGCGAATGGCCCGCATCATCGGCGCATCCGGTGCGTGAACCCGGAGAAGCGGAATGATGGAGGTCCGTTTGCCGTGCGGCGCGCTGATAGGATGACCCGAAGCCCACGCCCGGTCGGCGGGGGCGCAGTCCCAGACATCCTTTAAGGCCCGTCCAGTGAGGCGGGGAAGGAGGTCCGCTTCGGCATGACCACACATCAGGAACCCACGCCGCGACCGCCGCACCAGGTGCTGGACGGCACGGACATCGCCCGGGTCGTCACCCGGATAGCGCACGAGATCGTCGAGCGCGCCAAGGGCGCGGAGGACGTCGTGCTGCTCGGCATCCACACCAGGGGCGTCCACCTCGCCCGCCGCCTGCACGGCCGGCTGGCCCAGATCACCGGGCGCGAGATCCCGCTGGGCACCCTGGACATCACCATGTACCGGGACGACCTGCGGTTGAAGCCCGCCCGCGCCCTGGAGCACACCGAGATCCCGCCCGGCGGCATCGACGGCAAGCTGGTCATCCTCGTCGACGACGTGCTGTTCTCCGGCCGCACCATCCGCGCCGCGCTGGACGCGCTGAACGACATCGGCCGCCCGCGCGCCGTGCAGCTCGCCGTCCTGGTCGACCGCGGCCACCGCGAGCTGCCGATCCGGGCGGACTACGTGGGCAAGAACCTCCCCACCTCGCTGCGCGAGGCCGTGCAGGTCCGCCTGGCCGACACCGACGGCGTGGACGCCGTGCTGGTCGGCGACCGCGACCACGCCGCCCGCAGCTTGCAGGCCATGGCCTCCCAGCCCACCGAACCGCACCTCCCGGAGTAGCCGCGTGAAGCGCCACCTCGTCTCCGCCGCCGATCTCAGCCGCGACGACGCGCTGCTGATCCTGGACACCGCCGAGGAGCTCGCCCAGCTCTCCGGCCGGGCCGTCAAGAAGCTGCCCACGCTGCGCGGCCGCACCGTCGTCAACCTCTTCTTCGAGGACTCCACCCGCACCAAGACCTCCTTCGAGGCCGCCGAGAAGCGACTGTCCGCGGACGTCATCAACTTCTCCGCCAAGGGCTCCTCGGTCTCCAAGGGCGAGAGCCTCAAGGACACCGCGCTCACCCTCCAGGCGATGGGGGCCGACGCGGTCGTCATCCGCCACCACGCCTCGGGCGCGCCGGCCCGGCTGGCCCAGTCCGACTGGCTGCACGGCAGCGTGATCAACGCCGGTGACGGCACCCACGAGCACCCCACCCAGGCCCTGCTCGACGCCTTCACCATGCGCCGCCACCTCAACGCCGGCCTGGGCAACGACCTGGCCGGGCGCCGGGTCACCATCGTCGGCGACATCCTGCACAGCCGGGTCGCCCGCTCCAACGTGCACCTGCTGACCACCCTCGGCGCCCAGGTGACCTTCGTCGCCCCGCCGACCCTGCTGCCGATCGGCATCGAGAACTGGCCCTGCGAGGTCAGCTACGACCTCGACAGCGTGCTGCCCAAGACCGACGCGCTGATGATGCTGCGGGTGCAGCGCGAGCGGATGAACGCCGCGTTCTTCCCGACCGAGCGCGAGTACAGCCGCCGCTACGGCATGAACGGCCTCCGGATGGCCCAGCTGCCCGGGCACGCCATCGTGATGCACCCCGGCCCGATGGTCCGCGGCATGGAGATCACCGCCGAGGTCGCCGACTCGCCGCGCTGCACCGTGGTCGAGCAGGTCGCCAACGGCGTCTCCGTCCGGATGGCCGTCCTGTACCTGCTGCTCGGCGGGGCCACCCTCGCAGACACCGCCGCCGCCCCCCGCACCGACTCCGTGGAGACCGCCCAGTGACCAGCTACCTGATCCGCAACGCCAAGATCCTGGGCGGCGCCCCGCAGGACCTCCACCTCGCCGACGGCGTCGTCCAGGAGATCGGCACCGGCCTGGCGGTCGAGGCGGACATCGAGATCGACGCCACCGGCATGATCGTCCTGCCCGGCCTGGTCGACCTGCACACCCACCTGCGCGAGCCCGGCCGCGAGGACGCCGAGACGGTGCTCACCGGCACCCGGGCCGCCGCGATGGGCGGCTTCACCGCCGTGCACGCGATGGCCAACACCACCCCGGTGGCCGACACCGCGGGCGTGGTCGAGCAGGTCTGGCGGCTCGGCCAGGAGGCCGGCTACTGCGACGTGCAGCCGGTCGGCGCCGTCACCGTCGGCCTGGGCGGCAAGAAGCTCGCCGAGCTCGGCGCGATGCACGAGTCCGCGGCCGGCGTCCGGGTCTTCTCCGACGACGGCAAGTGCGTGGACGACGCGGTGCTGATGCGCCGCGCCCTGGAGTACGTCAAGGCCTTCGACGGCGTCGTCGCCCAGCACGCCCAGGAGCCGCGGCTGACCGAGGGCGCCCAGATGAACGAGGGCCAGGTCTCCGGCGAGCTCGGGCTCGGCGGCTGGCCGGCCGTCGCCGAGGAGTCGATCATCGCCCGCGACGTGCTGCTCGCCGCGCACGTCGGCTCCCGGCTGCACGTCTGCCACCTCTCCACGGCCGGCTCGGTCGAGATCGTCCGCTGGGCCAAGTCCAAGGGCTGGGACGTCACCGCCGAGGTGACCCCGCACCACCTGCTGCTCACCGACGAACTGGTCCGCTCCTACGACCCGGTGTACAAGGTGAATCCGCCGCTGCGCACCGCCGAGGACGTCCAGGCGCTGCGCAAGGCGCTGGCCGACGGCACCATCGACGCCGTCGCCACCGACCACGCGCCGCACCCGGCCGAGGACAAGGACTGCGAGTGGGCCGTGGCCGCGATGGGCATGGTCGGCCTGGAGACCGCGCTGTCGGTCGTCCAGCAGACCATGGTCGACACCGGCCTGCTGAACTGGGAGGGCGTCGCCGACCGGATGTCGCACCGCCCGGCCCGGATCGGCCGTCTCACCGGGCACGGCCGGCCGATCTCGGTGGGTGAGCCCGCCAACCTGGTGCTCTTCGATCCCGCGTACCGTGGGGCCGTGAACCCCGAGAGCTTCGCCACCCGCAGCCGCAACACCCCCTACAAGGGCATGGACCTGCCCGGACGGGTGCACGCCACCTTCCTGCGCGGCCGCGCCACCGTGCTGGCCGGCGAGCCGGCCGAGCAGGGCGGCCTGGCGTGACCGGCTACGCGTCGCTGGCCAGGGAGCAGGCGAGGGTCACCGACTGGCCGGACTACATCGGCTGGGCGGTCGGACTGATGCTCGTCATCGGCCTGATCTACTGGCTGATGCGCCAGGGCTGGAACTGGCGCCGGACCCTGCAGTCCGGGATCCCGCCGCTGCCCGCCGTGCCGGCCCGCGCCGGACGCACCATCCTGGAGACCAGCGGGCGGTACCACGGCAGCACCACCGCCGGGAACTGGCTCGACCGGGTCGTCGCGCACGGCCTGGGCACCCGCAGCCGGGCCGACCTCACCCTCGGCACGGACGGGCTGCTGGTGCAGCGCCCCGGCGACGTCGACTTCTGGATCCCGGCCGAGCACCTCACCGGTGCCCGGACGGACTCCGGGATCGCCGGGAAGGTCGTCCCCTCCGGACTGCTGGTCGTCACCTGGGCCCACGAGGGCACCGAGCTGGACTCCGGCTTCCGGGCCGACCACCCCGACGAGCACGCCGCCTGGGTCGAGGCGATCAACGAGCTCGCAACACGTACCACGAAGACGAAGAAGACGGAAGAGGCCGCGCAATGACCGCACCTGCCCCCACCACGCAGCGCCAACGGCGGGAGCGCATCCCGGCCGTGCTCGTCCTGGAGGACGGCCGGACCTTCCGCGGCCAGGCCTACGGCGCGACCGGCGAGACCTTCGGCGAGGCGGTCTTCAACACCGGCATGTCCGGCTACCAGGAGACCCTCACCGACCCGTCGTACCACCGCCAGGTGGTCGTGATGACCGCGCCGCAGATCGGCAACACCGGCTGGAACGACGAGGACGACGAGTCCAAGCAGATCTGGGTCGCCGGCTACGTCGTGCGCGACCCCGCCCGGGTGGCCTCCAACTGGCGCTCCCGCCGCTCGCTGGACGAGGAGCTGACCCGCCAGGGCGTCGTCGGCATCAGCGGCATCGACACTCGCGCGCTGACCCGCCACCTGCGCGAGCGCGGCGCGATGCGCTGCGGGATCTTCTCCGGCGAGGCGCTGGCCGACCCGGCCGCCCTGCTCGCCCGGGTGCAGCAGTCGCCCGAGATGAAGGGCGCCGACCTGTGCGCCGAGGTCGCCACCACCGAGCCGTACATCGTGCCCGCCGTCGGTGAGAAGAAGTTCACCGTCGCCGCGCTGGACCTCGGCATCAAGGCGATGACCCCGCAGCGGATGGCCGAGCGCGGCATCGAGGTGCACGTGCTGCCCGCCAACTCCACCCTGGAGGACGTCTACGCCGTCAACCCGGACGGCGTCTTCTTCTCCAACGGCCCGGGCGACCCGGCCACCGCCGACCACCAGGTCGCCGTCGCGCAGGGCGTGCTGGAGCGGGCGACCCCGTTCTTCGGGATCTGCTTCGGCAACCAGATCCTCGGCCGCGCCCTCGGCTTCGGCACCTACAAGCTCAAGTACGGCCACCGCGGCATCAACCAGCCGGTGCAGGACCGCACCACCGGCAAGGTCGAGGTGACCGCCCACAACCACGGCTTCGCCGTGAACGCGCCGCTGGACAAGGTGAGCGACACCCCCTACGGGCGGGTCGAGGTCTCCCACGTCTGCCTCAACGACGACGTGGTCGAGGGCCTCCAGGCACTCGACGTCCCCGCCTTCAGCGTGCAGTACCACCCCGAAGCGGCCGCCGGCCCGCACGACGCCGCCTACCTGTTCGACCGCTTCGTGAAGCTCATGGAGGGCCAGCGTGCCTAAGCGCAGTGACATCAAGTCCGTCCTGGTGATCGGCTCCGGCCCGATCGTCATCGGCCAGGCCGCCGAGTTCGACTACTCGGGCACCCAGGCCTGCCGCGTCCTCAAGGCCGAGGGCCTGCGGGTCGTGCTGGTCAACTCCAACCCGGCCACGATCATGACCGACCCGGAGATCGCCGACGCCACCTACGTCGAGCCGATCACCCCGGACTTCGTCGAGAAGATCATCGCCAAGGAGCGCCCCGACGCGCTGCTGCCGACCCTGGGCGGCCAGACCGCGCTCAACACCGCGATCTCGCTGCACAGCGCCGGCACGCTGGAGAAGTACGGCGTCGAGCTGATCGGCGCCGACGTCGTGGCGATCAACAAGGGCGAGGACCGCGAGCTGTTCAAGGGCGTCGTCGAGGCCGTCAAGGCCAAGATCGGCCACGGCGAGTCCGCCCGCTCGGTCATCTGCCACACCATGGACGAGGTGCTGGCCGGCGTCGACACGCTCGGCGGCTACCCGGTCGTGGTGCGCCCCTCCTTCACCATGGGCGGCGCCGGCTCCGGCTTCGCCCACCACGAGGAGGACCTGCGCCGGATCGCCGGCCAGGGCCTGGCCCTCTCGCCGACCACCGAGGTGCTCCTGGAGGAGTCCATCCTCGGCTGGAAGGAGTACGAGCTGGAGCTGATGCGCGACAAGAACGACAACGTCGTGGTCGTCTGCTCCATCGAGAACTTCGACCCGATGGGCGTGCACACCGGTGACTCGATCACCGTCGCCCCGGCGATGACCCTCACCGACCGCGAGTACCAGATCCTGCGCGACATCGGCATCGCCGTGATCCGCGAGGTCGGCGTCGACACCGGCGGCTGCAACATCCAGTTCGCCGTCAACCCCGACGACGGCCGGGTCATCGTCATCGAGATGAACCCGCGCGTCTCCCGCTCCTCGGCGCTCGCCTCCAAGGCCACCGGCTTCCCGATCGCCAAGATCGCCGCCAAGCTGGCCGTCGGCTACACCCTGGACGAGATCCCCAACGACATCACCGAGCAGACCCCGGCCTCCTTCGAGCCGACCCTCGACTACGTCGTGGTGAAGGTCCCGCGGTTCGCGTTCGAGAAGTTCCCGAGCGCCGACGCCACGCTGACCACCACCATGAAGTCGGTCGGCGAGGCCATGGCCATGGGCCGCAACTTCCCCGAGGCGCTGCAGAAGGCGCTGCGCTCGCTGGAGAAGAAGGGCTCCCAGTTCACCTGGACGAGCCCGCTCGGCGAGAAGACCGAGCTGCTGGTCAAGGCCACCGTGCCGACCGACGGCCGGATCAACACCGTGATGGACGCCATCCGGGCCGGCGCCACCCCGGAGGAGGTCTTCGAGTACACGAAGATCGACCCGTGGTTCGTCGACCAGCTCTTCCTGCTGGACGAGATCGCCGGCGAGCTGGCCGAGGCCGAGGAGCTCACCCCCGAGCTGCTGCGCCACGCCAAGCGGCACGGTTTCTCCGACCAGCAGATCGGCGAGATCCGCGGCCTGCGCCCGGACGTCGTCCGCGAGGTGCGCCACGCGCTCGGCATCCGCCCGGTGTTCAAGACCGTCGACACCTGCGCCGCCGAGTTCGCCGCCAAGACCCCGTACTTCTACTCGTCCTACGACGAGGAGAGCGAGGTCGCCCCGCGCACCAAGCCGGCCGTGATCATCCTCGGCTCGGGCCCCAACCGCATCGGCCAGGGCATCGAGTTCGACTACTCCTGCGTGCACGCCTCCTTCGCGCTGGCCGAGGCCGGGTTCGAGACCGTCATGGTCAACTGCAACCCGGAGACCGTCTCCACCGACTACGACACCTCCGACCGGCTCTACTTCGAGCCGCTCACCCTGGAGGACGTGCTGGAGATCGTCCACGCCGAGCAGCAGGCCGGTCCGCTGGCCGGTGTGATCGTCCAGCTCGGCGGCCAGACCCCGCTCGGCCTGGCCCAGGCGCTCAAGGACAACGGCGTGCCGATCGTCGGCACCCAGCCCGAGGCGATCGACCTCGCCGAGGAGCGCGGCGCCTTCGGCCGCGTGCTGCGCGACGCCGGACTGCCCGCCCCCAAGCACGGCACCGCCTTCTCCTTCGCGGAGGCCAAGGCGATCGCCGACGAGATCGGCTACCCCGTCCTGGCCCGCCCGTCCTACGTGCTCGGCGGCCGCGGCATGGAGATCGTCTACGACGAGGCCTCGCTCGCGTCCTACCTGGAGCGGCACGCCGGTCTGATCTCCGAGCACCCGGTGCTGATCGACCGCTTCCTGGACGACGCGGTGGAGATCGACGTCGACGCGCTCTACGACGGCACCGAGCTCTACCTCGGCGGCGTCATGGAGCACATCGAGGAGGCCGGCATCCACTCCGGCGACTCCGCCTGCGCGCTGCCCCCGATCACCCTCGGCGGCTACGACATCAAGCGCCTGCGCACCTCCACCGAGGCCATCGCGCGCGGTGTCGGCGTCCGCGGCCTGATCAACATCCAGTTCGCGCTGGCCGGGGACATCCTCTACGTGCTGGAGGCCAACCCGCGCGCCTCCCGCACCGTCCCCTTCACCTCCAAGGCGACCGCGGTGCCGCTGGCCAAGGCCGCCGCCCGGGTCTCGCTCGGCGCCACCATCGCCGAGCTGCGCGCCGAGGGCCTGCTCCCCGCCGAGGGCGACGGCGGCACCCTGCCGGCCGACGCGCCGATCGCGGTCAAGGAGGCCGTGATGCCGTGGAGCCGCTTCCGCGACATCCACGGCCGCGGCGTGGACACCGTGCTCGGCCCGGAGATGCGCTCGACCGGTGAGGTCATGGGCATCGACAAGGTCTTCGGCACCGCCTACGCCAAGGCCCAGGCCGGCGCCTACGGCGCGCTGCCGACCAAGGGCAAGGTCTTCGTCTCGGTCGCCAACCGGGACAAGCGCAACCTGGTCTTCCCGGCCCGGGCGCTGGTCGGCCTCGGCTTCGAGGTGCTCGCCACCGCCGGCACCGCCGAGGTGCTCCAGCGCGGCGGCATCCCGTCCACGCTGGTGCGCAAGCACAGCGAGGGCGAGGGCCCGAACGGTGAGAAGACCATCGTCCAGCTGATCCACGACGGCGAGGTCGACCTGATCATCAACACGCCGTACGGCACCGGCGGGCGCCTGGACGGCTACGAGATCCGCACCGCGGCGGTCTCCCGCGGGGTGCCCTGCCTGACCACCGTCCAGGCGATGGGCGCGGCCGTCCAGGGCATGGACGCGCTGCTGCGCGACGAGGTCGGAGTGATGTCGCTCCAGGAGCACGCCGAGCTGATCAACGCCGGCCGCAAGTAGCACCACCGCAGTGGGGGGCACCGGAGCCGGATTGGTGCCCCCCACTCGTATGCCCTGATCCCGCTGCTGCCTTCGGAGTTGATCCCGCTTTGTACAAGTTCCTGTTCGACCTCGTGTTCAAGAGGATGGACCCCGAGAAGGCCCACCACCTGGCCTTCTTCTGGATCCGCCTCGCCTCCTCGGTGCCCGGCCTGCGCACCCTGGTGCGGCTGGTGCTCGCCCCGCGCGACCGGGCGCTGCGCACCCGGGCCCTCGGCCTCGACCTGCCCGGCCCGTTCGGGCTCGCGGCCGGCTTCGACAAGAACGGCGTCGGCATCGACGGCCTGGCCATGCTCGGCTTCGACTACGTCGAGATCGGCACCATCACCGGGGAGGCCCAGCCCGGCAACCCGGCGCCCCGGCTGTTCCGCCTGGTCGAGGACCGCGCGCTGATCAACCGGATGGGCTTCAACAACCAGGGCTCGGCCCGGGTCGCGGCCCGGCTGGCGGCCCGCCCGCACACCAGCTCCACCCCGGTGATCGGCGTCAACATCGGCAAGACCAAGGTGGTCGAGGAGGCCGACGCCGTCGCCGACTACGTCAAGTCGACCGAGCGGCTGGCCAAGTACGCCGACTACCTGGTGGTCAACGTCAGCTCCCCGAACACCCCCGGGCTGCGCAACCTCCAGGCCGTCGACCACCTGCGCCCGCTGCTCGCCGCCGTGCGCGAGGCCGCCGACCGCGCCACCGCGCACCACGTGCCGCTGCTGGTCAAGATCGCCCCGGACCTGGCCGACGAGGACGTCGACGCCGTCGCCGACCTCGCCCTGGAGCTGGGCCTGGACGGCATCATCGCCACCAACACCACGATCGGCCGCGGCGGCCTGCTCGCCGACCCGCAGCGGGTCGAGGAGATCGGCATGGGCGGCCTGTCCGGCGCCCCGCTCAAGGCCCGCGCCCTGGAGGTCCTCCAGCGGCTGCGCGCCCGCACCGGCGGCCGGCTGACCCTGGTCTCGGTCGGCGGCGTGGAGACCGCCGAGGACGCCTGGCAGCGGATCATCCACGGCGCCGACCTGGTGCAGGGCTACAGCGCCTTCATCTACGAGGGTCCGTTCTGGTGCCGCCGGATCCACAAGGGCCTCTCCGCCCGGATCCGGGCCGCGGGCTTCCGCGACCTCGCCGCGGCCGTCGGCAGCGCCGTCCGCGGCGCCTGAACCCCCTGACCGGTCTCGCAGCAGGCCGTACCACCCCTGGAAAGGACGACATGACCCTCGCCCCGTTCGGCGCCCGGCTGCGCCAGGCCCTCGACACCCGCGGCCAGCTCTGCGTCGGCATCGACCCGCACGCCTCCCTGCTCTCCGCCTGGGGGCTCGGCGACGACCTCGCGGGGCTGGAGACGTTCAGCCGCACCGTGGTGGAGGCCCTGGCCGACCGCGTCGCGGTGCTCAAGCCGCAGGCCGCCTTCTTCGAGCGCTTCGGCAGCAAGGGCGTCGCGGTGCTGGAGAAGGCCGTCGAGGAGGCCCGGGCGGCCGGCGCGCTGGTGCTGATGGACGCCAAGCGCGGCGACATCGGCTCCACCATGGCCGCCTACGCGGAGGCCTTCCTGTCGCCGAGCAGCCCGCTGTTCTCGGACGCCGTCACGGTCAGCCCGTACCTGGGCTTCGGGTCGCTGCGCCCGGCCCTCGACCTGGCCCGCGAGCAGGGCTGCGGGGTGTTCGCGCTGGCGCTCACCTCCAACCCGGAGGGCGCCGAGGTGCAGCGCGCCGTCGGGGCGGACGGCGAGCCGGTCGCGGCCTCCGTGCTGCGCCAGCTGGCGGCGGAGAACGCGGACGCCGCGCCGCTGGGCTCCTTCGGCGCGGTGGTCGGCGCGACGCTGGCCGACGCGGGCGTGGACCTGGCCATCAACGGCCCGCTGCTGGCCCCCGGGATCGGCGCCCAGGGCGCGACCATGGCGGACCTGCCGCGGGTGTTCGGCGCCTCGGTGATCAACGTGGTGCCGAGCGTCAGCCGGGACGTGCTCAAGCACGGGCCGTCGGTTCCGGCGCTGCGGGCGGCGGCGGAGCGCTTCGTCGGCGAGTTCGCGGACGCCGTCAAGTAGGCACCGGCGGACGCCGTCAAGTGGCCGGAGCAGTCCGGCCGGTGGGGCCGCGGTAGCCGATCGGTGACCGTGCGCAGTGTCCGCAGGACGGCGGGGCGGCACCGGAGTTGACGTGAGCGCCGTCACATCGAGCCCGCCAAAGTCTCGCAATCGCGGTCATTTTGCCCTGGAAAGTCCTGGTCGGCCTTGGCTGACCAGGACTTTTCGTGTTCTTTTCCTGACGCGGCGCCGCAATCCGGGTAGTGTCCGGCGATAGGTCATCGGCGAGCCGCGAACCCGTAGCTCCCGCAGGTCAGGGCCCTGTGGTTCCCCATTGGGCTCCCCTTGCGGACGGTGTCCTAGGTACCGAACCAGTCATAGCTCAATCCCTTCCTTCCACACCCTGAGGTGAACGGCGTGGCTCTTCCGCCCCTTACCCCTGAACAGCGCACCGCCGCGCTCGCCAAGGCCGCCGAGGCTCGCCGGGAGCGCGCCGAGGTCAAGAACCGGCTCAAGCACTCCGGCGCCTCCCTGCACGAGGTGATCAAGGCCGGCAAGAATGACAACGACGTCATCGGCAAGATGAAGGTCTCGGCCCTGCTGGAGTCCCTTCCGGGCGTCGGCAAGGTTCGTGCCAAGCAGATCATGGAGCGCCTCGGCATCAGCGAGAGCCGCCGTGTCCGCGGTCTCGGAACGAACCAGATCGCCTCCCTGGAGCGGGAGTTCGGCGGTGGCGCCGCCTGACCGTGCCCCCGTGGTCCCAGGATCGTCCGCGATCCGGGATAATCGGTGCATGAGTGAGCGTCCGCGGCTGACCGTGCTCTCCGGCCCCTCGGGGGTCGGCAAGAGCACGGTCGTCGCTCATATGAGGAAGATGTACCCCGAGGTCTGGCTCTCGGTGTCGGCCACCACCCGTCACCCGAGGCCCGGCGAGAAGAACGGGGTCCAGTACCACTTCGTCGACAACGACGAGTTCGACAAGCTGATCGCCAACGGCGAGCTGCTGGAATGGGCCGAGTTCGCGGGGAACCGCTACGGCACCCCGCGCGCGGCGGTGCTGGAGAAGCTGGAGCGCGGTGAGCCCGTCCTGCTGGAGATCGACCTCCAGGGCGCCCGCCAGGTGCGCGAGTCGATGCCCGACGCCCAGCTGGTCTTCCTGGCTCCGCCGAGCTGGGACGAGCTGGTCCGTCGGCTGACCGGCCGGGGCACCGAGCCGCAGGACGTGATCGAGCGGCGGCTGGAGGCGGCCACGATCGAGCTCGCGGCCGAGACCGAGTTCGACACAACCCTTGTCAACACCTCCGTCGAGCAGGTAGCGGCCGAACTGCTAGCCTTGCTCGGTGTAGCCTGACCTGTCAGTCTTTTCCACCCTTTCGGAAGGTTTTCGCGTGTCCTCTTCCATGACCGCGCCCGAGGGCATCATCAACCCGCCGATCGACGAGCTGCTTGAGGCCACCGACTCGAAGTACAGCCTCGTGATCTACGCCGCCAAGCGCGCGCGCCAGATCAACGCTTACTACTCCCAGCTCGGCGAGGGCCTGCTGGAGTACGTCGGCCCGCTGGTCGACACCCACGTGCACGAGAAGCCGCTGTCGATCGCGCTGCGCGAGATCAACGCCGGCATGCTGACCGCCGAGGCGGTCGAGGGCGCCGCCTGAGGCAGCCCCGCAACTTCCCCGGAGGGCCGGGCGGAATTCTTCCGCCGGGCCCTCCGGCGTTTTCCGGTAGGGGTCGCCGGGCCCTCCGGCGTTCTCCGCTCGCCGTCTCCCGGTCGGGGTGGGGCACGGTGCGAGTGATCGTCGAGGGGTCGTAGGGTGGGCGGGTTCCCGATCTGTCGGGTGCCCGATGCGGAGAAAGGCCGGTAGATGAGCGCGAGTGCGGACGCCCCCCGCGTGGTCCTCGGTGTCAGCGGCGGGATCGCCGCCTACAAGGCGTGCGAGCTGCTGCGCCGGTTCACCGAGTCCGGCCACCAGGTCACCGTGGTGCCCACCGCGGCGGCGCTGCACTTCGTCGGCGAGGCCACCTGGGCCGCGCTCTCCGGCCGCCCGGCCGCCACCGAGACCTGGGAGCGCGTGCACGAGGTGCCGCACGTGCGGATCGGCCAGCAGGCCGACCTGGTGGTGGTCGCCCCCGCCACCGCCGACCTGATCGCCAAGGCCGCCCACGGGCTCGCCGACGACCTGCTCACCAACACCCTGCTCACCGCCCGCTGCCCGGTCGTGGTGGCGCCCGCGATGCACACAGAGATGTGGGAGCACCCCGCCACCCGGGAGAACGTCGCCACCCTGCGCCGCCGCGGCGTGATCGTGCTGGAGCCGGCCGTCGGGCGGCTGACCGGCAAGGACACCGGCAAGGGGCGGCTGCCCGAGCCCGGCGCGATCTTCGAGGCCTGCCGGGCCGTGCTGCGCCGCGGCGGGGCGGTGCCGACCGACCTGGCCGGCCGGCACCTGGTGGTCTCGGCCGGCGGCACCCGGGAGCCGCTGGACCCGGTGCGCTACCTCGGCAACCGCTCCTCCGGCAAGCAGGGCTACGCGCTCGCCGTGACCGCCGCGGCCCGCGGGGCGCGGGTGACCCTCGTCTCGGCCAACGCCGAGCTGCCCGACCCGGCCGGGGTGGACGTGGTGCACGTCTCGACCGCGCTGGAGCTGCGCGAGGCGGCGCTGGCGGCGGCCGCGGACGCGGACGCCGTGGTGATGGCCGCGGCGGTGGCGGACTTCCGGCCCGCCGAGTACGCCACCGGCAAGATCAAGAAGGTCGACGGGGTCGAGCCGGCGCCGGTCGCGCTGGTCCGCAATCCCGACGTGCTGGCCGAGCTGTCGGCGCACCGCCCCCGTTCGGGCCAACTGGTGGTGGGTTTCGCGGCGGAGACCGACGACGTGCTCGCCAACGGCCGCGCCAAGCTCGCCCGGAAGGGGTGCGACCTGCTGGTGGTCAACGAGGTGGGCGACGGCAAGGCCTTCGGGCAGGACGTCAACGAGGCCGTGGTACTGGGCGCGGACGGCAGCGAGACCCCCGTACCGGTGGGCCCCAAGGAGGTGCTCGCGGACGTGGTCTGGGATCTGGTGGCAAAGCGGCTGGAATCGGGTCGGAACTGATCGATTCCCGCTCGATTCCCGATGGATTCCCGCTCGAGAACGTTCTTGATTTCCGGAAGCGGGTGACGTTCGGCGGAAGCAGCCGGTTAGACTCCAGGAATCAAGTCTTTCCGGATGTCCCCGGTTCGCCGGGGGCCTTCAGTCAGCAGCCGCTGCAACCCCAGGGAGCGCTGTGTCTCGCCGCCTGTTCACCTCGGAGTCCGTGACCGAGGGACACCCCGACAAGATCGCTGACCAGATCAGCGACACCATCCTTGACGCTCTCCTGCGGGAGGACCCGACCTCCCGGGTCGCCGTGGAGACGCTCATCACGACCGGCCAGGTGCACGTGGCCGGCGAGGTGACCACCAAGGCGTACGCCCCGATCGCCCAGCTCGTCCGGGACAAGATCCTGGAGATCGGCTACGACAGCTCCAAGAAGGGCTTCGACGGCGCCTCCTGCGGCGTGTCGGTGTCCATCGGTGCCCAGTCGCCCGACATCGCGCAGGGTGTCGACACCGCGTACGAGGCCCGGGTCGAGGGCGACGAGGACGACCTGGACAAGCAGGGCGCCGGCGACCAGGGCCTGATGTTCGGCTACGCGTCGGACGAGACGCCCGAGCTGATGCCGCTGCCGATCACCCTGGCGCACCGCCTCTCCCGCCGCCTCACCGAGGTGCGCAAGAACGGGACCATCCCGTACCTGCGCCCCGACGGCAAGACCCAGGTCACCATCGAGTACGACGGCGACAAGGCCGTCCGCCTCGACACCGTGGTCGTCTCCACCCAGCACGCCAGTGACATCGACCTGGAGTCGCTGCTCACCCCGGACATCCGCGAGTTCGTCGTGGAGCCGGAGCTCAAGGCGCTGGCCGACCAGGGCATCAAGCTGACCACCGAGGGCTACCGCCTGCTGGTCAACCCGACCGGCCGCTTCGAGATCGGCGGCCCGATGGGCGACGCCGGCCTCACCGGCCGCAAGATCATCATCGACACCTACGGCGGCATGGCCCGCCACGGTGGCGGCGCCTTCTCGGGCAAGGACCCGTCCAAGGTGGACCGCTCGGCCGCGTACGCGATGCGCTGGGTGGCGAAGAACATCGTCGCCGCCGGCCTCGCCCGCCGCGCCGAGGTGCAGGTCGCGTACGCGATCGGCAAGGCCGAGCCGGTCGGCCTGTTCGTGGAGACCTTCGGCACCGAGACCGTTCCGGTCCTCAGCATCCAGAAGGCCGTCTCCGAGGTCTTCGACCTGCGCCCGGCCGCGATCATCCGCGACCTGGACCTGCTGCGCCCGATCTACTCCCAGACCGCCGCGTACGGCCACTTCGGCCGTGAGCTGCCGGACTTCACCTGGGAGCGCACCGACCGCGTGGAGCAGCTCAAGGCTGCCGTCCAGGACTGACGTCCCGGCTCTGCCGAGCGGCGCCCACCCCTGTTGCGGGGTGGGCGCCGCTCCGCTTTGTGCGTCCTGTCGGTGTGACCTGGTAGTACTTGGGAGCGATGAGCAGCACAGGGGAGAACGGGGGCGCCGAGCCGGAGCAGCTGGCGTTCATCCGGGAGACGGTCAAGCGGGCCAAGCCCCGGTCGTGGCGCGGGGCCAAACGGGCCGAGCACCTGCCGGTGGCCCGGGTCGTGGTGGACAAGGGCGTGCTCACCATCGACAAGCTCTTCGACTACGAGGTGCCCGCCGCGATGGCGGAGGAGGCCCAGCCGGGCGTCCGGGTGCGGGTGCGTTTCGGAGCGCGGGTGGTCAAGGGCCAGCGCGAGGGGGGGGAACTGCACGACGGGTTCATCGTCGCCCGGCTGGAGAAGAGCGATTTCGCCGGCCCGCTCGCCCCGCTCGCCCAGGTGCTCTCGCCCGAACCCGTGCTCAGCCCGCAGCTGCTGCGGCTCTGCCGCACCGTCGCCGACCGGTACGCCGGGACGCTGGCCGACGTGCTCCAGCTCGCCGTGCCGCCCCGGCACGCCAAGGCCGAGGCCGAGCCCTCCCCGGCGCCGCTGCCGCGCCCCCAGGCCCCGGCGCCCGGGGGCTGGCAGCGCTACCCGGCCGGGCCGGACTTCCTCACCGCGCTGGCCGACGGCGGCTCGCCGCGGGCGGTGTGGGCGGCGCTCCCGGGGCCCGGCTGGCCGTACGAGATCGCCCGGGCGGTCGCGGCGACGCTGGCCGGTGGGCGCGGCGCCCTGGTCGTGCTGCCGGACCGCCGCTCGGTCGCCCGGGTCGACCGGGCGCTGACCGAGCTGCTCGGCCCCGGGATGCACATGGCACTGGAGGCCGACCTCGGCCCGCGCGAGCGCTACCGGCGCTGGCTGGCGGTCAGCCGCGGCTCGGTGCACGCCGCGATCGGGACCAGGGCCACCATGTTCGCGCCCGTCCGCGACCTCGGCCTCGTCGTGGTCTGGTCCGACGGGGACGGCAGCCACAGCGACCCGCGCGCCCCCCACCCGCACGTGCGCGAGGTGGCGCTGCTGCGCGCCGCCGAGGAGGGCGCGGCCGTGCTGCTCGGCGGGCACACGGTGACCGTGGAGGGCGCCCAGCTGGTCGCCACCGGCTGGGCCCGGCCGCTGGTCGCCGACCGGGAGACGGTGCGGCAGGTCGCGCCCCGGGTGCGGACCGTCACCGACCAGGACCAGCACCGGGACGCCGCCGCCCAGGCCGCCCGGCTGCCCTCGGTCGGCTGGGAGGCCGCCCGGGAGTCGCTGGCGGCCGGGCACCCGGTGCTCATCCAGGTACCCCGGCGCGGCTACGTGCCCCGGCTCGCCTGCGGCCGCTGCCGCACGCCCGCCCGCTGCCGGCGCTGCGAAGGGCCCCTGGAGGCGCCCTCGGCCGACGCCCCGCTCAGCTGCGGCTGGTGCGGGGAGGCGGAGAACGACTGGCACTGCCCCGAGTGCGGCTCCTTCCGGCTGCGGGCCCAGGTGGTCGGCGCCCGGCGCACCGCGGAGGAACTGGGCAAGGCGTTCCCGCGGATCCCGGTCCGGACCTCGGGGCGGGACGCGGTGCTGGACACCGTGCCGGACGAGCCCTCGCTGGTGATCTCCACCCCGGGCGCGGAGCCGGTGGTCGAGGGCGGCTCCGGGTACGGGGCGGTGCTGCTGCTGGACGGCTGGGCCCTGCTCGGCCGGCCCGACCTGCGGGCGGGGGAGGAGACCCTGCGGCTCTGGCTGGCCGCCGCCGCCCTGGCCCGGCCCGCCGGGGAGGGCGGGACGGTCGTCGTGGTCGCCGAGCCCTCGGCCCGGCCGGTGCAGGCCCTGGTCCGCTGGGACCCGCTGGGGCACGCCGGGCTGGAACGGGACGAACGGGCGCAGCTGCACTTCCCGCCGGTGTCGCGGATGGCCGCCGTCAGCGGGAGCCCGGCGGCCGTCGCCGACCTGCTGAACCTGATCCGGCTGCCGGAGGGCGCGGACGTGCTCGGGCCGGTGCCGGTGCCCGCGCTGCGCGGGGAGGAGCAGGAGCGGGCGCTGCTGCGGGTGGCGCCCGGGCAGGGGGCCGCGCTGGCGGCGGCGCTCAAGGCGGCGCAGATCGCGCGGATCGCGCTGCGGACGCCGGAGCCGGTGCGGGTGCGGGTGGATCCGACGGACATCGGGTAGCGGTGGGGGTGGCTGGGGGCTGGGGGCTGTTGACCGGTGGTGGCCGGCGGGGGTGACGGACCTGCGGGGGCGGGGTGAGTGGGCCACCCCGCCCCGGGGCGGCCCGGTCGGCGGCGCGGGTGGTCAGCCGCGGAGGGGGATGCCGGTCGGCGGGCGCTCGGCGGGCGTGCGGTCGCGGTCGACGGGGGTGCGGTCGAGTGGCGTCCGGTCGACGGGGGTGCCGACGGGGGTGCGGTCGAGCGGCGTCCGGTCGACGGGGGCGCCGACGGGGGTGCGGTCGATGGGGGTGCGGTCCATCGGTGTGCGGTCGATCGGGGTGCGGTCCAGGGCGTTGCGCTCCAGGCTGGAGCGGTCCAGGCCGCCCTGGCGGGCCGCCGGGACGGTGGCGGCCAGGCCGCCGCTGCGCTCGGTGGGGACGGGCAGCTCCTCGGAGCGGTCCGGGCGGGCGGGGCCGGGGACGGCGCCGCTGGCGGCGAGGAGTTCGCTGGTCGGGCGGCGCATCCCGTAACGGCGGTGGACCGCCTGCTTGGTGACCCCGAGGGCGGAGCCCACCGAGTCCCAGGAGAAGCCCAGCGCCCGGTCGAACTCGACCGCCGCCGCCACCAGGGTCTCCACGCTCTCCCGCAGCTCCTGCGCCAGGCGCACGGTCGGCGCGGGCGCCCGCCCGTACACCACGAAGCCGGCCGAGGTGCTCGGCCGGCGGGGTCGGTAGACGTTGCCCAGCTGGGCGGTGAGCGTCCGCAGCGCGTCGACCTGGCGCCTCACCCGCTCGATGTCCCGCACCAGCAGGTGCAGGCTCGCCCGCGCCCGGGCGTCGTGGTTGATCTGCTCGGCCATGGCCTACGTGCCACCTTCCGTACGGTTCAGCTCGGCCGGAGCGCGGTGTCCCGTGCGCCCGGCCCCGGTCAATCTCTCTTGACCAACGCCGAAGCGGGGGCCGGGGTAACGCGGCTCGGCAGACTCGGGATATGCCAGAAGCCGGTGCGGGCGTCCGAGGACGGCCCGTCGGAGCGCCCGGGCGGGTTGCATAGACTTGGCGGGAACCAGCCGTTGCCCGCAGCCCGAGCCCAGTCCGGACAGGAGCCCGTACCCCGTGGCGATCCAGCCGATCCGTCTCTTCGGAGACCCCGTCCTGCGGGCCAGCGCCCAGCCGGTGACCACCTTCGACAAGGAACTGCGCAGGCTGGTCGCCGACCTCACCGACACCATGCTCGACGCCCCCGGCGCCGGCCTCGCCGCGCCCCAACTCGGCGTCTCGCTGCGGGTGTTCACCTACCACGTGGACGGCGTCACCGGGCACCTGATCAACCCGGACCTGTCGCTCAGCGAGGACGAGCAGGAGGGCCCGGAGGGCTGCCTCTCGCTGCCCGGACTGCGCTACGACACCAAGCGCGCGTACGGCGTGGTGGCCAAGGGCTTCAACATGTACGGGGACCCGGTCACGCTGGAGGGCACCCAGCTGCTCGCCCGGTGCATCCAGCACGAGACCGACCACCTGGACGGCATCATCTTCATCGACCGGCTCGACCGGGAGCAGCGCAAGGCCGCGTTGAAGGCCATCCGGGAGGCCGACTGGGGCACCGGGCCGGCGCCCGTCGTCAAGGTCTCGCCGCACAGCACCTTCGGCTCCGCTCGCTGAGTTCGTTCCTCGATTCCCGTATGCAGAAAGGCACTTGATGCGTCTCGTCTTCGCCGGCACCCCCGAGGTCGCCGTTCCCGCCCTCGACGCGCTGATCGCCTCCGACCGGCACGAGGTCGTCGCGGTGGTCACCCGCCCCGACGCCCCCGCCGGGCGCGGGCGCAAGCTGGTCGCCAGCCCCGTCGCCCAGCGCGCCGAGGAGGCCGGGATCGAGGTCCTCAAGCCGGCGAAGCCCAGCGACCCGGACTTCGTCGCCCGGCTCACCGAACTCGCCCCCGACTGCTGCCCGGTGGTCGCCTACGGCGCGCTGCTGCGCCCCGGCACCCTGGAGATCCCGAAGCACGGCTGGGTCAACCTGCACTTCTCGCTGCTGCCCGCCTGGCGTGGCGCGGCCCCCGTCCAGCACTCGGTGCTGGCCGGTGACGAGGTGACCGGCGCCTCCACCTTCCTGATCGAGCAGGGCCTGGACTCCGGCCCGGTCTACGGGGTGATCACCGAGGAGGTCCGCCCGAGCGACACCAGCGGCGACCTGCTCACCCGGCTCTCGTTCTCCGGCGCCCGGCTGCTCGCGGCCACCATGGACGGCATCGAGGACGGCTCGCTGCACGCCGTGCCGCAGCCCGCCGAGGGCGTCACCCTCGCGCCGAAGATCGCCGTCGAGGACGCCCGGATCGACTGGAACCACCCCGCGCTGCGGATCGACCGGGTGGTGCGCGGCTGCGCGCCCGCGCCGGGCGCGTGGACGGAGTTCCGGGGCGAGCGGCTCAAGGTCACCGGGCCGGTCAAGCTGCTGCCGGAGTCGGCCGAGCTGGCAGCGGGCGAGGTCGCGATGGTCGGCAAGAACAGCGTGCGGGTCGGCACCGGCTCCCACGACCTGGAGCTGGGGGAGGTGCGTCCGCAGGGGAAGAAGGAGATGCGGGCCGCCGACTGGGCGCGCGGGGCGCGGCTGGAGGCCGGGGAGCGGTTCGGAGGCTGAGCCTCCGGTTTGGCGTTACTGTTCGTTTGATCCGTACGATCCGCATGTTTCGTACGAAAAATAGCCACCGCAGCACTTTGAGGTATCTGTGAGCACGCCCCCGAACACCCCCGCAGGCGCCAAGCGCGCCCCCCGTCCGCACCGGCGGCCGAAGAAGGACCCGGCCCGGATCGTCGCGTTCCGCGCGCTGCGCGCCGTCGACGAGCGTGACGCGTACGCCAACCTGATCCTGCCCTCCCTGCTCCGCGAGGCCGAGCAGAAGGGCATGGACCGGCGCGACGCCGCCCTCGCCACCGAACTCGTCTACGGCACCCTGCGGCTCCAGGGCACCTACGACGCGGTCATCGCCGCCTGCATCGACCGGCCGCTGAGCAAGGTCGACCCGCCGGTGCTGGACGTGCTCTCGCTCGGCGCCCACCAGCTGCTCACCACCCGCATCCCCAGCCACGCGGCCGTCTCGGCGACCGTCGAGCTGGCCCGGGTGGTGCTCGGCGACGGCAAGGCCAAGTTCGTCAACGCCGTGCTGCGCCGGATCAGCGCCCACGACCTGGACGCCTGGATCGAGCGGGTCGCCCCGCCGTACGACAAGGACGCCGAGGACCACCTGGCGGTCGTGCACTCGCACCCGCGCTGGGTGGTCTCCGCCCTCTGGGACTCGCTCGGCCGCTGGCAGCCGGACGCCTCCGGGCGCACCGCGATCGAGGAACTGCTGCGGGCCGACAACGCCCGGCCCGAGGTCACCCTGGTCGCCCGGCCCGGCCGGGCCACCGTCGGCGAGCTGGCCGAGGTGCTGCCCGAGGCCGAGCCCGGGCGCTGGTCCCCGTTCGCGCTGCGGCTCGCCGAGGGCGGCGACCCCGGTGCGCTGACCGCCGTCCAGGAGAACCGGGCCGGCGTCCAGGACGAGGGCAGCCAGCTGGTCGCCCTGGCGCTCGCGAGCGCGCCGCTGGACGGCCCGGACCGGCTCTGGCTGGACGGCTGCGCCGGCCCGGGCGGCAAGGCCGCCCTGCTCGCCGCCCTGGCCGCGGAGCGCGGCGCGGGACTGGTCGCGAGCGAGAAGCAGCCGCACCGGGCCCGGCTGGTGGCGCGGGCGCTGGAGGGCAACCCCGGCCCGTACACGGTGATCGCGGCCGACGGGACGCGCCCGGCCTGGCGCTCCGGCGGCTTCGACCGGGTGCTGGTCGACGTCCCCTGCTCCGGCCTGGGCGCGCTGCGGCGCCGCCCGGAGGCGCGCTGGCGGCGCCGGCCGGCCGATGTCGCGGCCTTCGGCCCGCTCCAGCGGGACCTGCTGCGCTCGGCGATCGAGGCCACCCGGATCGGCGGCGTGGTCGGCTACGCGACCTGCTCGCCGCACCTCGCGGAGACCCGGGCGGTGGTCGACGACGTGCTGCGCGAGCAGGGCGGCCGGGTCGAGTGGATCGACGCCCGGCCGCTGCTGCCCGGCGTTCCCGCGCTCGGCGACGGGCCGGACGTGCAGCTGTGGCCGCACCTGCACGGGACGGACGCGATGTACCTGGCGCTGCTGCGGCGGACGGCCTGAGCCACTGGTCGCCCGGGCGGCCTTGGGGGCCCAGGTCGCCTGGGCTGCCTGGGCTGCCGGGGTCGCCTTGGTTGCCGGGGTTGCACCTCCTGTAGGGGGAGGCGGCAGGGTGGCGGGCATGAACGGCGATGCGCTCCCCACCCTCCTCACCATCGGTGAACTGGCCCGGCGGACCGGGCTGACGGTGAAGACCGTCCGGTTCTACTCGGACCAGGGGATCGTGTCGCCGGCCGACCGCAACCCGGCCGGCCACCGGCGGTACGGCACGGACGCCGTCGCCCGCCTGGACCTGGTGCGCACCCTGCGCGAGCTCGGGCTCGGTCTGCCGGAAGTCCGGCAGGTGCTCGGCCGCGAGCGCGCGCTGTCCGAGGTCGCGGCGGCGCACGCCGCGGCGCTGGACGTCCGGATCCGGGTGCTGCGGCTGCGGCAGGCGGTGCTGCGGACGGTGGCCGCGCGCGGGGCGACCACGGAGGAGTTGACGCTCGTGCACCGGCTGGCCCGATTGACGGAGGACGAACGGGGGCGCCTGGTCGGGGAGTTCCTGGCCGCGGTGTTCGGAGCGGCCGCGGTGCCCGGCGGGGCTGCGGTGTCCGGCGGGTCTGCGGTGCCCGGCGCGGAGGGGTGCTGGGGTGGGGTGGCCGAGTCGCTGACGCCCCGGCTGCCGGAGCGGCCGTCGGACGAACAGGTCGAGGCCTGGGTGGAGTTGGCGCTGCTGGCCGGGGACGACGGGTTCCGGGAGCTGTTGCGCGGACTGGCGGAGGACGAGGCGGCGGAGGGTGCGACCGGTGCACCGCCCCGGCCCGGACTGGCCGTGCTGGTACGGAGGGCGGTCGGCCCGGCGGTGGCGGCGGGGGTGGAGCCGGGATCGGCGGAGGCGGCGCGGGTGGTCGCGGTCCTGCTGGAGCGGTACGCGGAGTTGGTGGGCAGGGCCGGGGCGGGGGAGCAGCTGCGGGCCCGGCTGCCGGCCCGGCTGGTGGAGTGCCTGGTGGACCGGCTGGTGGACCGGCTGGTGGGGCGACTGCGGGCGATGGCGGACCCCCGGCGGGAGCGGTACCTGGAGTTGCTGGCGGTCGTCAACGGGTGGGTGGCGCCGGAGAGTTCGGGTGAGGTGCTGGACTGGGCGGTGCGGGCCGTGCAGGCGGCGCGGGCAGCGCAGGCGGTACGGGCCGTACGGGTGGGCGGGGTTACGGCTGGAGGGGTGGCGGGGCCGGGCAGTTGGTGAGGAAGGCGTGGGCCTGGGCGCGGAGGTGGTCGACCGGGGGGTCCTCGCAGATCACCTCCAGGCCGAGCGCGGCGAACTCGCGCAGGTGGTGGGAGGACTGGTAGGCGAGGTACGGGCGGTGGCCGTCGTCGGGGTCCAGTCCGACGGCGAGGGTCGCGAAGAGGGTGCGCTCCCGCTCGGTGTGGGCGAAGTCCGTCCGGGAGAGCGTCCATTCGAACTCGTACGGCTCGGGCTCGGCGGGCAGGTCGAGGAGGGTCTGGGCGAGCCGGCGGACCTCGTCCGGGTCGGCGAAGGGGAGTGACTCCGAACCGAACGGCGCGGACGCGAACAGCTCCCACGCCGGTCCGTTGCGACGGACGGTCAGTTCCCACGCGCCGTCCTGGTCGTGCCAGTGGCAGCTGAGGATCGAGTCCATGGTGGTCAACCTCCCTGTGGAGCCGGGCCGTTACGTTACGTTCTCCTCATCGTGGCACACCGGTCCGACGAGGGCGCCTGGCGTGGGCCGCTCGCGGGCGGTCCGCCAGGCCTGCTGGAGGGCGTCGTAGCCGAGCACGGTGATCGCGTGCTCGGCGAGCAGGCGGCGGGCCTCGGGGGAGACCAGGAACTCGTAGTCACTGCGGCGGACGGGCCGGCCGTCGTCGGGGCCGGTGGCGAGGCCCGGGTGGACGGCCCACTCGGTCAGGCCCGGCGGGAGGGCCGCGAGCAGGCGGGCGTAGTGGGCGGGCTTGTCCTCCAGCGGTACGGCGAAGCTGTCGAGGAAGCCGTGGTCGACCACCGGCAGCCCGCGCTCGCGCAGCCGGTCCAGGGCGGGCGGCAGCCAGACCCGCACCGCCAGGCCGTACTCGGCGCCCAGGGCGAGGGCGAGGTCGAGGACGTCCTCGCGGCCGCCGTCGGCCAGGCAGTGGAAGTCCAGGTGGGTCGGGCTGAGGCCGCTCGCCCCGACGGCGTCGATCTGGGCGCGGAACTCGCGCTCCACGTCGTCGATCCGGGCGTTCGCGGTGAGCGCGGCCCGGCCCGCCGGAGTGGGGGCGTGGAACCCGCCGTCCGGCGCGAGGAGGGAGGGCACCCGGTCGCGGGCGGTGAGCGGGCCCCAGCGCAGGTGCGGTGCCTCGCAGACCAGGGTGAGGTGGACGCCGAAGGGGATCTCCGGGTGGCGGCGCAGGAGGCGGAGCGCGTGCGGGGCGGCGTGACAGGGGGTCATCAGGCTGGCGGAGGCGGCGATGCCCTGGCGGACCGCCTCGACCACGGCGAGGTTGACGGACTCGTCCAGGCCGAGGTCGTCGCAGTTGAGCAGCAGGAGGCGGGCCTCGGGAGGATGGCCGAGGAGCTGGTTGGCGCGCGGACCGTCCGGGGCGGTGACTGCGGTGGGCATGGGGGCAGTCTTCACCGGGAGGGGCGGCCGGCGCGCGGGGATTTCCGCTCGGTCGGGCTCGGTCGGGCTCAGTCTGTCGTGGGGGTGGGGTGCCACGGGCGGCCGGGGCGGGTCTGGACGGGGGCGGAGGTGAGGCGCAGGGCGTACACGTCGTGGTCCGGTGCCGGGGAGGGGACCGGGCCTAGGTACTCATGGCCGGTCAGGTGGCACCAGGCGGGCAGGTCGAGCGGGGCGGCCGGATCGGTCGTCAGGATGTGGACCACGGCCCCGGCCGGGAGGTGGGCGATCTGCTTGCGCAGGCGGAGCAGGAGTTGGACGCAGAGCAGGCCGGTGCCGTCGACGGTGAGCTCGGGGGCCGTACCGTCGGCGGCGGGGCGGACAGCGTCGTCGGGGGTGGTCATCGGGGGGTCTCCTGGGTCATGCGCCGGAGGCGGCGGGGCAGGTCGCCCTCCTCGAAGGCGTGGACCTCGGCGAGGGCGGGCTCCCGGCGCGGCGCCGCGCCGG
Source organism: Kitasatospora sp. NPDC056076 (assembly GCF_042266305.1). NCBI lineage: Bacteria > Bacillati > Actinomycetota > Actinomycetes > Kitasatosporales > Streptomycetaceae > Kitasatospora > Kitasatospora sp. NPDC056076. Next base: position 37,263 of record NZ_JBHJWG010000020.1, on the reverse strand, counting down.
GCAGCGGGCCGGGAGTGCGGGTCATGGTGGTGCCCTTCGCGGAGGTGAGGCGTGGTGCGGGTAGGTCTGGTGGTGCTGTTGGTGGCCGTGGTGCCGGTGTTTCGGGTCCAGCCTAGGGCTTCGGGATGTGGCGGTGTTCGGGGGCGGTGCCGCCGAGGCGGGTGAGCAGGGCGGAGAGCTGGGTGAGGTCCTCGCCGCTCCACTGGTCGGCGGCGAAGTGCTCGGTGGCGACCTGGCGGGCGGTGTACAGCATCTCGGCGAGCCGCTCGCGACCGGTCGGGGTGAGGGCGGCGTACGCGACGCGGGCGTCGCGGGCGGCGGCCTCGCGGGTCACCAGGCCGATCCGCTCCAGCGGGGCGAGGCCGCGGGTGACGCCGGAGGCGGTGAGGCCGAGGGCCTCGGCGAGGTCGACCCGGCGCATCCGGCCGCCGGGGGCCTGGGCGAGGTGCAGCAGCAGGGTGAAGTCGGACAGGCTCACGCCGTGCAGGCCGCTGAGGCTCGCGTCGAAGCGCTTGACCACGGCGGTCTGGGCGCGGACCAGGCGTAGTGCGGTGTCGAGCGGGTCGGGGCGGGGGGTGGTGTCGGGGCTCGGGACGGGGTTGGTGCTGGGGCGGGGGCTCGTGGGGTTTGTCATTGCCACCTCCTTGACTGCTCAAGTATATGCACGGGCGGAGCCGTCAAGGAGGTGGCAGGGGGAGGGGGTCGGTCAGCCGGTGGTGTTGGCGGCTCGGCGTTGGCGCTTGCCCAGTGGTGCCTGGGAGAGGTCCTCGGCCTGGGAGCGGAGGTTCTTGTAGCCGTAGCCGCGGTCCGTCAGCCAGGACTGCGCGACCTGTTCGGCCCGCTCGGTGGCCTCCAGGATGTCCTCCTCGGCCTCGCCCTCGTCCAGGAAGCGGAAGGTGAAGGCGGTGCGTGCGGCGAGGTCGTAGCTGAGGTGGCCCTCGCGGGTGAAGGCGGCGTGCAGCACGTCGTGCTCGGGGGCGGCGGCGAGGAGCTCGGCGCGCTGCTCGTCGCTGAGCCCGTCGAAGACGCCGCGCACCATGATGCGGAAGGTTCGGGTGGTCATGCCCCGACGATAGGCAGTGGAGGTGGCGGACCGCCAATGCGATTTCGCGGTCGAGGGGGAGGGGCGGGAGGGTCGGGGACGGGTCGGGGACGGGTCGGGTCACCGGTGGTCGGCCGGGGTGGGGAGGCCTGCCGTGAAGGTCTCGACGGCGTCGGCGAGGGCGGCGGGCGCTTCCAGCGGGAGCAGGTGGCCGGCGTCCGGGACGACCGTGAGGCGGGCGGGCGGGAGGTGGGGGAGCAGATGGGTGCGGAGCAGGTCCGCCGGCTCGACCCGGTCGTGTCGGCCCGTCAGGACCAAGGTGGGTACCCGGATCCGGGCACTGGCGGCGCTGATGTCGGTGGCGAGGCCGTGCAGCGGCCACTCCTCGCGGGCCGGGACGTCGGCGGCCAGGCTGTCCTGGACGGCGACGGCGCGGACCTCCGGTGGCAGCGGGGCGGCGGTCAGGACGTGGTCGAGGGCGTGGCCCGCGGACTGCGGCGAGTCGTAGGCGCGGGCGAGCGCCTGCCGGTGGTCGAGGGTGGCGGTGGGGGCCGGCCGCGGTGGGGCGGGGGCGACCAGGACGAGCCCGGCCAGGCCCTCCGGCCGCCGCGCGGCGGCGAGTTGGCACACCTTGCCGCCCATGGAGTGGCCGACCAGGACGAAGTGCTCCAGGTCGAGCCGACGGGTGACGGCGAGGAGGTCCTCGGCGAGCTGTTCCAGGTGGTACGGGCCGGGCAGCGCGCGGGACCGGCCCCAGCCGCGCTGGTCGTAGCGCACGGTGCTGCGCTCGGGCGGCAGGTGGCCGACGAACGCGTCCCAGGTGCGGGCCGAGCCGCCCCAGTAGTGGGCGAGGACCAGGGTGGGGCCGCCCCGCCCCTGGCGCTGGGCCTGGAGGGTGCCGCCGTCGACGGGGACGGGGACGGGGATAGGGACGGGGGTGTGGGGAAGGGCAGAGGCAGGGGCGGGGCGGATGGTGGATTCCGGCAGCATGGTGGTCTCCTCGGGAGGGGTACTCCTTGGAGGCTACGGTCAGGAGTGGGCCTGAGGCCCGGTCGAAAGGTGCACGGTGATGGTGGAAAGCGGACACGTGCCCGGGATCCGGCAGGTGCGGTACAGCCCGGAGGCCGGGTCGGCGGGGTTCGGGGTGGAGGTGCTGAGCTTCGAGCGACTGCGCCGGATGGACCGGGCCCGGCGCCGGGAGCGGCCGCAGCGGCCGGACTTCCATGTGCTGGCGCTGGTGCGGTCGGGCCGTGGCCGGCAGGTGGCGGACTTCGTCGACCACCCGCTGGGGGAGCGGAGCGTGGTCTGGATCCGCCCGGGTGTGGTGCACCGGTGGGCGGAGGTCGACGGGGTGGACGGGCCGCTGGTGCTGTTCGAGCCGGAGGTCCTGGCGGGAGCGGTCGGGGTAGCCGAGGCAGCTGGGGTGGCTGGGGCAGCTGGGGTGGCCGGGGCTGCCGGGGTTGCCGCGTTCGGGGCGTCCTGCTGGCAGGTGGACCAGGAGGACTGGGGGTTGGTGCTGGCCGGGGTCGAGCACCTGGCGCAGGAGCACGCGGCGGCGGTGGCCCGGGAGGAGCCCTTCTCCAGGGCGTTGCTCGGGCACCTGCTGGCGGCGCTGCTGCTCCGGGCGGGCCCGCCCGAGGCGCTGCGGCCGTCGGCGGCGGCCGGCGACCGGGAGGTCTTCCGGCGGTACCGTGCGGCGGTCGAGGAGGGCTTCGCCCGGCGGCACCACGTCGCCGACTACGCCCGCGAACTCGGCTACACCGTGCGGACCTTGACCCGGGCGAGCCGTGCGGCCAGTGGGCTCGGGGCGAAGCGCTTCCTGGACGAGCGCATCCTGCTGGAGGCCGAGCGGCTGTTGGCGCACACGGACCTGCCGCTGGCCCGGTGCGCGGAGCGGGTCGGCTTCGACGACGCCGCCAACTTCGCCGCCTTCTTCCGGCGGCTCGCCGGGGAGTCGCCCGGCCGCTGGCGCGAGGCCGCGGCCGGGCGTTGAGCCGGTGGGGGAAGCGTTGATGAAGGTCGCGTTGATGAAGGTCAGCGGGCGAAGGGGCCGAAGACGGTGGCGGCCAGGCGCAGGGCCTGGGGCGGCGTGCCACCGCTGGAGCCGACGGAGTAGACCAGGCGCTTGCGCAGGTCCGCGGTGGCGAACACGCCTCCGGAGTAGCCGAGATCGTGCCCGGTCTTTCCCCAGACCACGGTGCCGTCCGACAGTGGGAGGGACAGCAGCCCGGCGCTGTAGCAGGCCTTGCCCTTGTCCGGCCCCAACTGGCAGTCCCCGGTGCCGTGGTAGGGCAGCAGATGCCCGGAGGCGTCGTGCGGCAGGGCGAACAGGTCGTGCCGTTGCTGCGGGGGCAGGAGCTCGCCGTCGAACAGGGCGCGCAGGAAGCGGTCCAGGTCGGCCGGGGTGGAGACCATCGATTCGGAGTTGCCGCCCTGCTCGGAGACGTCCGTCGGGACGCCGGCGTTGCTGTCGAGGTATCCGGCCAGGTGTGGTTCGGGCATCTGCGGCGCGCCCCCGGTCAGTTCGGTGTGCCGCAGGTGGAGGGGTTCGAGGATGCGGGTGGTCACCTCCTGCTGGAGCGGGTGGCCCGTCACGCGTTCGATGAGCAGGCCGGCCAGGCGGTAGTTGAAGTTGTTGTACTCCTGCTCGGCGCCCGGCGAGGACGGTACGGGCCAGGGCCGGTCGGTGGGCCGCAGGGTGCGCTGGACGACCTCGTCGAAGGTCTCGACCCCGAAGCGCTGGGCGATCAGGCCGTCGTTGTCGCCGTCCTTGACTCCGGCCGGGCCCTCCACGGCCTGTGGCAGCCCGCTGGTGTGGTCGAGGAGTTGGCGGACGGTGACCGCCGGGTAGACCGGGCTGCCGTTCGCCCCGTCGGGCAGCACCCCGGGCAGGTACTGCTGGACGGTGCCGTCTAGGTCGATCCGCTGCTCGGCGGCGAGCTGGAGCACCACGGCGGCGACGAAGGTCTTGTTGATGCTGCCGATCCGGAAGGCGGCGTTCGGGGCGACCGGCTGCCCGCTCACTCGGTCGTCGGCCGTGCCGCGCCAGGTCCGACCGTCGACCGTCACCCGGGCGAGCGCACCCGCGGTGGGATCCCCTGGTCGGGTGGCTATGGCGGCGTTGAGGGCGGCTCGGTCGGGGCCGCCCCGGGGCGCGGTGTCGTCGGCCAGGGCGGCCGTTGGCGTGGCGGCGAGGAGCAGGCCGCCGACGGCGAGGGCGAGGGCGGTGCGCTGGGCGATGGGCATGGGTGCTCCGGGGCTGGTGGGGCGGGTGGGTTCTGCGGTGGCAGCCTTGGAGGGGGACGCGGGGTGACGGTCGGTCAGTTCCTTTCGCCTCGGGGGCGTGCGGTCGGGTCCGGTACGCGCCGGTGCAGACGGCCGCCCAGGACAGCGGCCACCGGCGCGGCAGCTGCTTCGGGCCGGGTCAGGGGCCGGACGGGGTGGGCAGTTCGACGGAGTGGACCGTGAAGCCGCCGCTGGTGACGGGGGCGAAGGGGGCCAGCGCCATGCAGGTGCCCACGACGGGCTGGTAGGGCTTGCCGTCCTTGTCCACGTCCACGTTGCCCACGCCCCAGGAGAAACCGAGGCGGTCCCGCCCGTGGCCGGGGGCGTCGTAGATGCTCAGGCCTATTCGCTGCCCAACCGGCATGGCGTCGGACTTGGTGATCACGGCCGTCAGGGTGGCGACGGGGCCGCCGGTGGCGAGGCAGTCGACCGCGGCGTCGGCCTGGTGGACCTCGCCGGTCTCGACCACGCGGTGGGAGAAGTGGACGGTGCCCCGGGCGTCGGTGGGCAGACCGTGCGGGATGCCGGGGAGGGGGCGGCTGCCGGGGGCGGCCACGGCGTCGACCGTGAAGCGGATCTCGTCGTCCGGGCGGGGGGCGTAGTGGATCCGGCCGGATCCGCTGACCCGGGTGGTGAGGGTGGCGGTGGGGTCGGTGGAAGGGGCGGCGGAAGGGGCGGTGGAGGGGGTCGCACCCGCCGGGGCCGGTGCGGTGAGCGCCACGAGGGCGAGCCCCGCGAGGGTGGCCCGGGCGGAGACCTTGCGGAAGGTACGGGCGAAGCGGAACACGGTGGAGACCCCCTTCTCCGGCGGCCCCGGTGGCCGCCGTCTCGGTGACTCCAAGACTGGCCGCCGGGACCCTCTCCCCACATGTGCCGATCGGCATAACCGATCCACCGGGTTCGGCATCCGGCCCTGCCGATCGGCAGGGCCAGGCCGGACGCCGGACGCCGGACGGCCTGGGAGCCCGCCCCCGGCTACGCCCGGGCCGGCAGCCGGGTGCAGACCGCACCCGTCGCCAGCGGCGCGGCCTCGGCGCCCAGTACGGTCAGGGTGAAGTCCGTGATCAGCGCATTGATGTCGGCGCTCTGCCGGACCAGGTAGTGGCTCCCGCCGGGCACCTCGTACCGCGCGAGGTCGGGCGCGACCTCCCGGGCGCGCAGCGCGTACTCCAGGGACTGGGCGGCGTTGGCCGCGCTGTGGTCGGCGGTGCCGTGCACGATCAGCACCCGCCGCCCGGCGAGCTGGTCGACCCGGTCGCCGGTGGGCAGCCAGGGGGCGAGCCCGGCCACCCCGACGACGTTCGGGTGCCCCGCGCACCAGAACGCGGCCCGCCCGCCGAGCGAGTTGCCGATGAGCAGCACCGGCACACCCGGGTAGCGGCGGTCGAGTTCGTCGAGCGCCCAGCGGGTGTCGACCGCGGTGTCGGCGTCGGCGCCGTTCCAGCCGCTGTAGCGGTAGTGCAGCAGGTGCACGGCCAACCCGTGCGGACGGCCGCGGTCGGTGAGTTCGGTGGCGAGACCCTGGAGGCCGAGTTCGGCGATCCGCAGTGGTCCGCGCTTGCTCCGGAGGAACCCGCCGGGCAGCAGCAGGGCGACGCCGGAGACCGGTCCGTCGCCCTCCCACGGGGTGAGCTGTGCGGTGTGCGGGCGCTGCGCTCGGAACACGCCGGTCCTTCCTGGTGGACGGTCGGGGGGTGACGGTCGGGGGTGGTGGTGTCTGGAGGGGACAGCCGGATTCTACGGTTCCGGCGGCGGGTCGCGGTGCGTGAGGAGCGCCCGCGGGGTCCAGCCGCTCACCCGGGTACGGGCAGGACGGCGAGGGGCGGCGCCGACGGCGGGTCAGGCTCGGCCCTTGACCGACTCGTTTGGTGGAAGCGGGAGTTGGTCTACTCGCCGGGCCGCTCGCGGTCCGCCCCCGACCCGTTCCGCCCGGCCGCCCGGGAGCGGTTCCCGAGCAGCTCCTGCACGCTCGGGAGCCGCCGCCGCTGCTGTGCGGGCGGGGCGATCGGCTGCTGCCGGGGCTCCGGGGCCGGGCCGAGCCCGACCTTGGCCGCCGCGTCGGCCAGGAAGTCCGAGGCCTGCCGTCGGGCGTTGTCCACGCTGTGCCGAAGCTGCTCGGCGTCGCCGCGGAGCTTGTCGGCCTGGCGGCTCAGCAGGTCGTCGCGCTGCTCGGTCCCGCCGCGCTGCTCGGTCCCGCCGAGCTGCTGGAGGCCGGCCGCGGCCCGGGCGGCGGATTCGCGTTCGAGCTGCTCGCCGCGGGCCCGGGCGTCGGCGATGATCTGCTGCGCCGCGGATTCGGTGAGGGTCCGGATCTCGGCCATGTCCTGCTCGGCCTGGCGGCGGAGGAAGGCGGCCTCGGCCTCGAACTGCTCGCGGAGCCGGGCGACTTCCGTGCGGGCGCGGTCGAGCAGGGCGTCCGCCTCCTGGCGCCGGGCCAGGACGTACGGGTCCGGTTCGGCGGTGCGGGCGTCCAGGAGGGTGGGCCGGTGCCCGGCGGTCCGCGGCGGTTCGGCGATCCGGCGCAGGCGTTCGGCGACGCCGTCGGCCTCGGCCGGTCGGTGGGCCGGGTCCTTGGCGAGCAGGTCCAGCACCAGGGCGTCGAGTTCGGCCGGCAGTCCGGGCCGCAGGGCACCGGGGGCGGTCGGCGGGACCTCGCCGTGCATCCGGATCAGCTCGTACAGGGTGCCGCTGAACGGCGGGCGGCCGGTGAGGAGTTCGTGCAGCAGGCAGCCGAAGGCGTAGAGGTCGGAGCGGGCGTCGAGGGGGCGGTTCTCGAAGCGCTCGGGGGCCATGTAGGCGGGGGTGCCGACGATCACGTTGGTGCTGGTGACGCCGTCGTCGGCGGTGCCGGTGCGGGCGATGCCGAAGTCGACCACCTTGACCGCACCGGCGGACTGGACCATCACGTTGGCCGGTTTGACGTCCCGGTGGACGACCCCGGCCCGGTGCGCGGTGGCCAGTGCCCCGGCGATCTGGGCCGCCCAGTCGAGGGGCAGGGGCAGCGGTGGCGGCCCGGCGGCCAGGTGGCGGCTGAGCGGGGCGCCGTCGAGCAGCTCCATGACCAGGAAGAACACCGGGCGGTCGGCGGTGCGGTGCTGCCCGAAGTCGTGCACGGTGACGATGGACGGGTGGTTGAGCGCGCCGGCGGTGGCCACCTCCCGGGCGAACCGGGCGGCGTCCTTTCCGGAGCTGGCACCACCGGTGGCACCGGGGAGCAGCACCTTGACGGCGACGAGGCGTCGGATGCGCGCGTCGCGGGCCTTCCAGACCGCGCCGAAGGCGCCCTCGCCGATCTGCTCGACCAGTTCGTACCGCCCGTCGAGTACCTCGCCCGGCTGCATCCCCCGCCCCTTCCGCGCTCCGGCGCCCGTGCCCCGCTCCGGCGCCCGTGCCCCGGTTCGCTTCAACCTACCCCGGGGGCAAGGGCGTTCGTCACCCGGCGCGGGCGGGCGTCAGCTCGTCCAGGACGGCGCCGAGCAGGCCGGGGAGGCGGGCGTCGAGCGCGTCGCGGCGGAGTGTGACCAGGCGGGCCTTGCCACTGGTGCGGACGGTGACCAGGCCGGCCTCGCGCAGGATCCGCCAGTGGTTGGAGAGGGTCGACTTGGGGACGGTGAGCCCCTCGGGGCTGCAGGTGGTCTCGCCCTCCTCGGCGAGGCGGCGGACGAGTTCGAGCCGGACCGGGTCGCCGAGGGCGTGCAGGACGGTGGCGAGGTCGAAGTCCTCGGGGTGGGGCTGGGGCAGGGTCCGCATCTGGGTCCTCGGGTTCCTCGGGTTCCTCGGTGGCGCCGGCCGGCCCTGGCGGTGGGGCGGCGCGCTGTCTAGTATCTCAGTTCGACAGTTCGGGAAAGCCGAACTGATCTTGGTGGTCGAGTGGATCCTCCGGAGGTTGGGACGATGAAGGTGCTGGAGACGCTGGCCCGGGTCTACGTGGACGACCTGGAGGCGGCCCTGCCCACGCTGCGCGAACTCACCGGCGAGCGCGAGGGGTTGCGCTTCCCGTACGCCGGGGTGGAGGTCGCGCGGATCGGCGGGCTGCTGGTCGTCGCGGGCCCGGAGGAGGCGGTGGCGCGCTTCCACAGGGTGCAGAGCACGCTGCTGGTCGACGACCTGGACGGCCTCGGGCCGCTGCTGGCCACCCTGGGGGGCGAACTGCTGGACGGCCCCAACGAGGTGCCGACCGGCCGCAACGCGACCGTCCGGCACCCGGGCGGAGCGGTGTTCGAGTACGTCGAGTTCGTGAAGGACCGGCCCGTCTTCGCGGACTGACGCGACGTCGGGGCCGGGGAAATTGCCGGTGCGGACGGGCGTTTCCGGGGGTAGGGTCCGCCGGTGACTGGTGATCGTGGGGGAATCGTGGAGGCCGGCACCACCGGGCCGGAGCCGGAGGCGGAACCCGGGCCGGAGGCAGGGTCTGAGGCAGGGCCTGCGGCGGAGGCAGAACCCGGCCCCGGCCCCGGAGCCGACGGCCGGGCGCCGCGGGTGGGCGTGCAGGTCGCCCTCGCGGTCGTCCTGGTGGGGGCGCTGTTCGCCGGCCTCTGGTACCTGACCGGGGACGGCCGGGGCTTCGGGCCGAGCAACACGCCGGCGAAGTGCAGTCCGGCGAAGCCGACGGACTCGGCCAGGTACCCGGCGCTGTGCGCCGCGCTCAACCGCCCCGACCTGCCGGTGCTGATGGGCGTGCCGAAGGAGCGGGTGCTGGTGGCGCAGGCCGGGATGACGCTGAGCGGCGGGTCGGCCCTGGACAAGGACGCCTACGGTGCGGCGGAGGTGCAGTTCGGCGAGCTCTACGTCCAGCTCGCCGACAGCGCGGACGTCGACGTGGACGAGTACGCCCGGCTGTACCCGCCGGCGGACCCGCGCGCACCCGTCCTCGGGCACAAGGCGATGTTCTACCGCACCCCCACGATGACGTTCTCCTTCGCCCTCGGCGGCGGCAAGTCCACCGCGGGCACCGGCGCCCCCGCCCACGCGCTCGCCGTCGCGAAGAACCCGGACGGGACGGGCGGCAGCTTCGAGGTGAGTGCCTGGCGCAAGGACTCGCTGCCGATCGACGACGCCGCCCTCTACCGCCTCGCCGAGGCGGTGCTGCCGGGCCTCCCGGGCTGGGCGGCGGGCTGACCGGTCGTAAGCGCCGCAGGTGTGGGCGGCTGGTGGGGCGGTGGGGCGCGATTCGTCACGATCGCGCCGGTCAGGGCCTCCCATGTGCAGGGAAGGACGTGGTTTTCCCTGCTCTTTGTTCAGGATCTTGCCCCGTTCTGCGACGATCCGATGATCGACGTCCCACTGCGGGGGCGGCGCTTCGCAGGGGAGAGACGGGCATGGCCGAGCGGCCCGAGGACAGCGTCGTCCGGGCAAGGACGAGGTGGGCAGCCAGGTTCGCCGAGCACCGGGAGACCGGGGCGGTACTGACCGGCGGTGTGCTGGGGGCCATGTTCGCGAGCATGGGCCTGGCCGTGCTGTTCGGCCCCGCGAACGGGTTCGGCGGCGACAGCCTGGGCTACCTGGGCGCCGTCAGCATCCTCGGCCTGCTGCCCTGCGGCGCCGGCTTCGTCTGGGCGCTGATCCACCCCAGGCGCGGGCTGCCCGCGGCGGCGGTCGGCGCCGTGCTGGGGCTGGCGATCTTCCTCGGCTTCGCCGGGGACGGCCTCAACGACGCCTGGCGGGCCCCGGCGGACCGCCCGTCCACGGTCCGCGCGGTCGGCAGCTGGACCAGCGGCAGCCTGGTGGTGCGGGTCCGCCCCGACCAGGTGGTCGCCTACCGCAGCAGCGGGGGAGCGGTCGCCTGGCAGTGGACGCCGCCCGGCTCCGACTCCGTGTGCACGATGAGCCGGGGGATCGGCGCGGGCGGCATCGGCCTGGTCGGGCACTCCCCGCACGGCAAGCCCTGCGCGGCGGTCACCTCGCTGGACCTCGCGGACGGCAAGCAGGGCTGGACCGCCACCGTGAACGCACCCGCCCGGGACGGCGACACCGCGGACTCCGACCTCGTCGCGGTCGCGGGCGCCCAGGCCGTGCTGCAGGGCACCGACGGCTGGCGCGCCGTCCGGCTGACCGACGGCCGGGAGCTGTGGCGCAGCGCGCCCGACACCGGGTGCACCCCGGTCGAGGTCGCGGGCGCGGACCAGGACGTGGTGACGGCCGCGGAGTGCGGTGACGGGACGGCGGTCGTGCACACCCTGGCGTCCGGGGACGGGCAGGGGCGGACGCGGGCTGCCATGCCGGCCGAGGGCGGGCTCAAGAACTTCATGGTGGTCTCCGTCGACCCGCTCGTGGTCTGGGTCGACGCCCAGGCCGAGCGCGGCACCCACGCGGTGTTCAGCTTCGACCGGACGGGTCGCCAGCGGGCGTCGATCGCGGTCTCCGGCGGCGAGTACGACCTCGACGTGATGCTGGGCGGCGTCCACGCCTTCGACGAGTTCACCGCCCGGCCGCTGCTCGGCGCGGTGGTGGTCGGGGACCTGTTCATCGTGCCGGGGGAGCGGCAGGGCGACGTCAGCATCAGCGGCGGCCCGCACCCGAGCCGCACCGCCACCGGGCGGCTGGTCGCGTACTCCCTCGCGGACGGCACCAAGCAGTGGACGGCGGGCCTGGACGACCAGGTGACGGGCGTGCTGGTCGACGGGACGTCGGTGTGGGCGATGACCCGCGACCGGCTGGCCCGGATCGACGCGGCGACCGGCCGGCAGAGCCGCGAACTGGACGTCAACGACACCTCCTCGCTCTACCCGGTGGACCTCTCGGCGGCCGGTCGGGAGGAGTTCACGGTCGTCGCCGAGGACGGCACCAGGGACGAGCCGCCGGTCCGCGGCATGGGCTGAGAGGGCCGGACGCGACCCGAGGGCGCGGCTACTGTGCCGGTCATGTCTGATGATCTGCGGAACATCCGCCCGGGTGCTGGATCCGCCGCACCGTGGGGCGTCGAGCGGGCCACCGGCTCCCCGCCCGACCGCTCCGTGCGGCGTATCGCGACCGGCCACACCGAACCGCTGCTGGCGGTGGCGACGGCGGTGGTCGACGGCCGTCCCCTGGCGGTCACCGGCAGTTGCGACCGGACCGCGCGGGTCTGGGACCTGGCCACCGGCCGGCAGATCTGCCCACCCCTCGCCGCCCACACCGGCGAGGTGTGCTCGGTGGCGACGGCGGTGGTCGACGGCCGCCCCGTGGCGGTCACCGGCAGCTCCGACCGGACCGCGCGGGTCTGGGACCTGACCACGTGCGAGCAGGTCGGCGAACCGCTCACCGGCCACGCGGCCGCGGTGGCGGCCATGGCGACGGCGGTGGTCGGCGGCCGCCCCGTCGCGGTCACCAGCGGCGGGGACGAGACGGTGCGGGTCTGGGACCTGACCACCTGCGAACAGATCGGCGAGCCGCTCACCGGCCACACCTCGGCCGTGTTCTCGGTGGCGACGGCGCTGCTCGACGGCCGCCCCGTCGCGGTCACCGGCAGCTACGACGACACCGTGCGGGTGTGGGACCTGACGATGTGCGAGCAGATCGGCGAGCCGCTGACCGGCCATGAGGAGGGGGTGCGGGCGGTGGCGACGGGAGTGGTCGACGGCCGCCCCGTGGCGGTCTCCGGTGGTCACGACGGGACGGTGCGGGTGTGGGACCTGACCGCGTGCGAGCAGATCGGCGAGCCGCTGACCGGCCACGACGGCTGGGTGCTGTCGGTGGTCACGACGACGATCGGAGGCCGCCCCCGCATTGTCAGCGGAGGCGAGGACTGGACGCTCCAGGTGTGGGATCCGACGACGGTCAGGCGCGTCGGCGACCCGGTGGTCGGCCATGCCGACAAGGTGCGGGCGATGGCGACCGCGGTGCTGGACGGCCGTCCCCACGTGATCGCCGGCAGCCAGGACGGGATGCTGCGCGTGTGGGACCTGGCCCCGGGCGGCCAGGTGGGTGAGTCGTAGCGGCCCGGCCCGTTGGTGAACGGGCCGGGCCGGGCGTTCCTCACCGCGGCCGATAGGCCTGGATGAGCAAGGTGTCGGCCGCACGTGCGCCCGAAGTCGTCGGGGGGAACCGGGCGATGCTGATCGCCGTGAAGTCGGCCTCCTCCAGCAGCTTCGTCCAGACGTGCTCCTGGAGGACCCAGCGACGCATCGAGGCCGGAAGGCCGTCCGCGTCGCGGGCCGGGATGTCGGCGTGCCGTACGTCCGGTTCGGCGGGTGCTCCGCCGATGTAGTGCCCCAGGGTGGAGGCGGCGAACAGCCCACCGGGACGCAGGGCGCGGGCAGCGGCCGGGAGCAGTCGGCGGGGGTCGGTGAAGTCGAAGGCTCCGAAGACCGAGTAGAGGACGTCGTACGCGCCCGGGTGCGCGTCCAGGTGCTCGACCACGTCGGCGTGGAGTGTGCGCAGGCGTGGCGCGAGGTCGCTGTAGAGGTCGCGGGACATCGCGTGTTGGGCGGGGGAGCCGTCCACGGCGTCGACCCGGGCCGGGGCGTGGTGAGTGGCAAGGTGGGCGGCGTGTCGGGCGGCACCCGCACCGAGATCGGCCATGACGAGGCCGCTGAGGTCGCCGAGGACCTCGGTCCCCGGACCGCCGTCCTGGGCCCAGACCCAGGAGAAGGAGTCGGGGACGGTCCGGTCGGCGCGGGTGCGGCTGCGGCCGTAGTGGTGCCAGAGGTCCCGCGCCGCTGCTCGGGCGGGGGTGGTGGTCTTCACCCGCGCCATCCTGGTTCCCGGCGTGTCCGGGCGAAGAGGCTTCGGTGAAACTCACCCGTACGCGTTGCGGTGGCCTCGGCTCGGCCGAGGCCACCGCAACCGGCCGGTCAGTGGGAGTCGTTGCCGGGGTGGCAGGGGCCGCAGTCTGCGGTGCCCCCTCGATCACGATGCTCGAACGGGCAAGACGGGCCTCAACCGCCTCAGCGGTGAACGAGCCGGGCCGGGATGGTAGTTGGGTGTACGGCAGCGCGGCAGGGCCTGGGGCGGGGGGCCGTGTCGTGCGGGAGAGGTCCGCGGGGGCGGGGACTCTGCGGGCCCCCTTGTTCCGCAGGGCGGAGCGCGGGGCCGGGCGGCGGTGCCGTCCGTCGGGGGGCGGGCGTGTGCGGTGTCTCGGTGCGGGCCGGCCTCCGGGCTCTCCGCAGGACAGGCTTGGGTGCGGGATCTACGGTGGAACCGGGTAGCCGCTCTTTGCCGAATGAGTGTCCACGTCGGTTCTTGTCGGCGAGTCTTCCGGCACCGGCTTCGTCCGACCTGGCGAAGCGCAGCCTCGTTCTCCCAGGAGGGGTTATGGCTACTGGGACAGTCAAGTGGTTCAACGCCGAGAAGGGCTTCGGATTCATCGAGCAGGACGGCGGTGGTCCGGACGTGTTCGTGCACTACTCGAACATCGACAGCCAGGGCTTCCGTGAACTGGTGGAAGGCCAGAGGGTCGAGTTCGACATCACCCAGGGCCAGAAGGGACCGCAGGCCGAACGCGTCCGCCTCGCAGGGTGACGGGTCGGCCCGGGCCCGCCCTGGGGCCGGAGCCAGGCGAGCCCGGGCCCGCCCGGGCCGACACGCGGGAGGACATGATGAGCGTTCGGCACACCCTGAACATCATGGACTGGCACGAGGACGGCTCCTCGACCTGGCTGCGCTGGGCCGTCAGCGCGGACCAGATGAGGATGGTCCGGGACCTCCTCGACCGGGCGCCGGACGCCGAGGGCGTCGTGACCCCGGAACAGGCGGACCAGGCACGCGCGGCCGCCGATCGGTGGCTGACCTGCGCGAACCAGGACTGGTCACCCCCGGGGTGAGGTCACACCGGAGTCGGTGCGGGGCAGCGGACACCGCCTTTCTCGCGCCGCCTTCTCGCGCTCACGGCCGTTTCGTGGTGCTGAACCTCGGGCCGGGAAGGTTCAGCACACCGACCCGTCGTGGTGTGGCGACCACCAGAGCGGGCTTGACGCCGAACGTCACCACCCGTGCGGCGACGGCCCGTTCGCCGAGCCCGGGCAGTTCGGCGACGACCTGGCGTCGGTTCAGATCCCAGACCCGGATGGCGCCGTCGAGGACGTGAACCACGACGACCCGCCGGAGGAAGTCGTACACCAGGGCCAGTTCCCCGGACTGTTCGCCCCCGGCCGTTGCGATCGGCAGGCGGCCGAGTTCCGTGCCGGTGGCCGTCTCGTGGACGGCGACGGCGTCCGGGCCGGACACGCAGGCCAGCGTGCCCGAGGTGCTGAGGGCGAGGCCGGTCACCACCGGGCTGCCACCGAAGGCGTGCAGGACCCGGCCGTTCGACCCGTCCCAGGCGACGGCACCGGCCGGGGCCCGGCCCGTGCCGTCGCCCCAGCCGATCACGATGCCCTCGGCGGCGGACAGCAGCTGCCGGGGGTGCGCGCCGCCCGCGAAGCGCAGGCGACGGTTCGGTCCCGTCAGGGCGAAGGGTGGTACGCCCGGCCCGGCCAGGGCGATCGCCCGTACGCCCTGGTGCGGGAAGGCGGCGCCGGTGGTGTACGGCTGCGACTCGTCCGGTGCGTCCAGTGGTCGGCCGAGGACGGGTGCCTGCCCCCGCAGATCGGCCTCGACGAGGACCTGCCGGGGCCCGTGGGAGGACGTGTCCGGCATCCGTTGCAGGACGGTCAGGGCCGTGGTGTCCGGCCCGTCCGCCAGCACCACCCCTTCGTCCGGGCCGAACAGCCCGGGCACCGGGAGGGCCGGCGACAGCCTCATCAAGCCGTGGACCTCCACCGACGACCAGAGCCGCCCCAGTGCCTGCCCGCGCAGGCACACCGCCAGTGCGGGCGAGCCCTGCGCGCGGACCGGCTGCAACCACGCCTGCTCGACGACCTGTTCGGGCGTGCAGGTGAACAGCGGCCGCAGGGCCGCCAACGAGGTCGGGCCCTGGACCGGCGGGTGGTTCGGCGGAGGCGGAAGCGGAAGCGGAGGCGAAGACGGAATCAGGTTCGGGTTCGGGCTCGGGACGTGGTCGACCCTCGTCGGTACGACCACGGTCGGGGTGTAGCCCGGCAGCGGGCTCCGGAGGCTGCGGCGCAGCGAGTCGGCCGTCGCGAGCGCGTCCGGGCGCAGCGCCGGGTCCTTGCTCAGCAGCGCCCCGAGCAGATCGGCCAGTGGCCCGGCGTTCCTGAACGGCGCGGGCTGCTGGGTGAGGATCGAGACGTACAGCGCCGTCAGCGTCGTCGCGTCGAACGGGCGGCGGCCCTCGACGATCGTGTACAGCGTCGCGCCCAGCGACCACATGTCGCTGGCGGGCGCGGCCTCGACGCCCTCCAGTTGCTCGGGCGACATGTAGTGCGGGGTGCCGATCGCAACACCGGTGCGGGTGAGTTGGGTGGTGGCGTCCAGGAGCCGGGCGATCCCGAAGTCGGCGATGACGGCGCGGTTGCCGGCGAGCAGGACGTTCTCCGGCTTCAAGTCGCGGTGCACGACGCCGGCGGCGTGCGCGTGGGCGAGTGCGTCGGCCATGGCGGCGCCGAGTTCCGCGACCCGGCGCCAGTCCATGGCCCCGCGTTCGCGGACCTCCTCACCGAGGGAGGAGCCGCGGACCAGCTCCATGACGATCCACGGGACGCCGCCGTCGGTGATGACGTCGTGGACGGTGATCACCCCGTCGTGCCGCAACCGGGCCGCGACGCGCGCCTCGCGCATCGCCCGCTCCACCAACTCGCGGCGCTCCTCAGGGAGGAGGTCGTCCGGGAGCATCAGCTCCTTGAGCGCGACGACCCGGTCGAGGTTGGCATCGTGGCCACCCCACACCCGGCCCATCCCGCCCCGCCCGATCAACCGGTCGAGCCGGTACCGGCCGCTGACCACGTATCCCACCCCGATAGACATGCGGGTCACTGTAGGCAATGCCTGATCGACGGGCGAGCCGCACGGGGGAGTCGGCCCACGCCCCTGCCCGGCCCGTTGGTGAACGGGCCGGGCTGGGAATGCAGTTAGGCGGTGAAGCGGGGGTCGCGGGCTTCGATGGCCTGGACGAAGGCGGTCCACTCGGCCTGGTCGAAGGCGAGGTGCGGGCGGTCGGGGTTCTTGTCGTCGCCGAGCCAGACGTCGCCGTTGTCGAACCGGGCGATGATCACGCAGTCGCCGTTGTCATCAGCGGAGAAGGGCGACTTGGCCCACTCGGCGTCAGCGGGATCGTGGGCATAGGGGTCGTGCATGAGACCTCCCGTTGGGCAGCGGCCCGGCCCGTTGCCGACCGGGCCGGGCTGGGAATGCAGTTAGGCGGTGAAGCGGGGGTCGCGGGCTTCGACGGCCTGGACGAAGGCGGTCCACTCGGCCTGGTCGAAGGCGAGGTGCGGGCGGTCGGGGTTCTTGTCGTCGCCGAGCCAGACGTCGCCGTTGTCGA